>DATKMQ010000079.1 GCA_035541755.1 Syntrophorhabdaceae bacterium | reverse complement strand
TGCTCGAGGATGAAGGATTCAGAGGGAAGCTACCTGACTGCAAAAACCCGTATGGTGACGGGACTACAGCCGAAAAAGTGGTTCATGTCCTGACTCGCCTTGCCGTCAAGGAATCGCTCTTGACAAAGTGGGTTCAGTCTGACGAAGAGTTCCTGCTCCAGGAGTCAGTAAATTCATTTCCAGATCCTCACATTATCCGACCGTGATCGCTGGTCGTCGCTGATCATGCGTCTTCCGGCTGCAGATCGCGACATACACTTTCTGCCTCAGTACGGACTCATCTACCGGGAAACGTACGGATACGAGCCGTTTCTTGCCTTTTATGGAAATGAGGACTACTTCGTGATTCAGCCTTTTGTCAAGAGAGCATTGAACGAGCTGCCGTTCTTGAAGGACCAGCACGTCACGAAGGAATACTATGATGTCACAAACCCCTATGGATATGGGGGGCCGCTTTCGAATACAAGCTCTACCAGGCTTCAGCAACTTCTGTCGAAGTTTGAAGAACATCTGCTCGACTATTTCTACCAACAGAAGTTTGCCTCGGAATTCACGAGTTGTCATCCCCTGATCGGTAATCACATTCTTGCAATCAGTGCCGGAGTCAGTGGTGTGTCTTTGCAGAAAGCTGTGGTTTACATTGATCTGACATTGGATGAAGACGAATTCTGGGGCCGCATCAGTAGAGGTCATCGCAGCAGTATCCAGAAAGCAAAGAATAGTGGCGTGAGGATCGAAAAAATCGAACCTGACGCCAAGGCTTTCACTACGTTCAACGCCCTCTATTATCGAACAATGAAGAGAAACGAGGCGGCCGAACGGTGGTTCTTTCCGGAGGATTACTTCTTCAACTGTTCGAAGCTCTTAGGACGGAAAAGAACTTCACTGTTCTTCGCATACGTCGGTGATCAGGTTGCCTCTGTCTATCTTCTCATGCACGGTTTCTCTACGGCGTACTATCATTTTGGAGGGTCTGACGATACGTATTTCGAGCTCAGACCAAACAACCTCCTCATGTACGAGACGGCATTATGGGCAAAGCGTAACGGGTACACAAGATACCATCTTGGAGGCGGGGTGACCTCTTCTCCAGGGGACAGCCTTTTTGCCTTCAAACACAGGTTCTCCGGGAGGACAGCGGAGCTTTATACCTATTACCGTGTCCTGCATGATCAGACGTACGCCGAACTCTGCTCCTACAAGATTGCTCACGAGCAGCAGACCCTGGGGCATGTTCTTTCATCCGATTACTTTCCGGCTTACCGCAGGTAGGAGCTTCAGGGCAGGTATAGCATGAATTTCGAGACACGAGATTTTTTTTTCAGAGAGGAAGACAAGCCTATCGTTATTGCGGAAGTCGGTGTAAACCATAACGGCGACCCTTTGCTTGCCCGGAAGATGGTCGATAGCGCAAAAGAAGCGGGCGCTGACGTCGTTAAGTTTCAAGCATTCAAGTCTGAAAAGGAGATAAGCCGGTACGCACCGAAGGCTGCATACCAGGAAAAGGCGATGCAGGGTACAGGGAATCAACTGGAGATGTGCAAGGCACTCGAACTGAGTCCATCAGTATTAAGAGAAATGAAGGAATATTGTGCCTCTGTCAGCATGCCTTTCCTGTGCACAGCCTTTGAATTCGACAGCGTCGACCTTCTTGTCGATGAACTTCGCCTAAATACAATCAAAATACCGTCGGGTGAGATCACTAATATTCCTCTGCTCAAGTATGCAGGAGCCAAGCGCAAGGGAATTGTTCTCTCAACAGGTGCAAGCACCCTCGCAGAGGTGCGTAAAGCTATCGAGACACTGAAAAACGCAGGTACTAAAGAGATTCTGCTTTTTCATTGCGTTTCGAGCTATCCCGCCCCCTGCGACCAGATCAACCTCAGGGCGATGATAACACTCAAGCGGACATTCGGGCTTCCGGTCGGATACTCAGATCATACGCTGGGCAACCATGCTGCATTAAGCGCGGCAGCCCTCGGAGCGGCGGCGATCGAGAAACATTTCACGCTCGACAGGACTATGACTGGACCTGACCATCAGGCCTCTATCGAACCGCATGAACTGAAGGAATTGGTGCAGGGTGTTTGCATCGTCCATCAGGCGTTGGGCACCGGCGTGAAAGAACCCGCGCCCTGCGAAGCGCCAAATCTCCCGCTGATCCGCAAGAGTTTGGTCGCGGGCCGCGATCTGACCAAAGGCACAAGGCTGCAAATCGATATGATAGAGATCAAACGGCCGGCGAACGGCATTGAACCCGGAGACCTGGAGAAGGTGCTTGGGTTGACCTTGAAGCATGATCTTAAGGAGGATATGCCTTTGCAGTGGGAGGATTTAGCATAGGCACTGATACCATTGAGCTTTACAACAGCCTCGCTCCCCATTACCGGGAGTATTCCAGGACGCGATCCGCTTACCTTGAGGCGGTAGAGAAATACATCATCCATCACATACCCCACAACGCCACAAGTCTCCTTGATGTCGGGGCGGGAGATGGCGTGCGGGGAATGAATATCGCTATCGAAAAGAAGATTCCTCGCGTCGTTCTTTCAGAACCCAGCATGGAAATGGTGGCTAGATGCAGGCAACTGCAAGGGGCGGAAGTGTGGTCCGTATCCGCAGAGGACCTCCCTGTTGACCGCGGCACCTTCGACGTTGTCATCTGTCTCTGGAACGTCCTGGGGCATATTGAAAGTCGAGTTCAAAGAGTGGAAGCCCTGAGAAGGATGGAGGGACTCCTCAGTGCTGAGGGAGTTTTGTTTGTTGATGTTAATAATCGCCACAACGCCGCGCAGTACGGGACTCTCAAGATCTTAGGTAGAATCGTCAAGGACTTTCTTCTGCCGGACGAGAAAAGAGGCGATGCGACGTTCGAGTGGAACGTTGGCAACACAAAGATGATATCTATGGGGCACCTGTTTACCCCTCGCGAAATAGAAGGCCTCTTTATTGCCAGCGGGTTGAAGGTGAGACAGAGGGTTACAGCAAATTATCAAGATGGAACGATTTCAAAATCGGTTCTGAAGGGACAGTTGCTATATACCCTGACAAAATAGATAGTCAGAGGACTGAGAGGATCAGGGGATGAGTTGGGATCCTGTCTGGGAAGATATTCATGCGAACAGAGAATGGGGGAAGTATCCCGCTGAAGAGCTTATACGTTTTGTGGCAAGGAACTATTACAACCGGGAACCCCGGGAAGAGGTGAGGTTTCTGGATCTGGGCTGCGGTAATGGTTCTGCTACCTGGTACCTGTGCAGGGAGGGTTTCTCCGTAGCCTCCTACGATGGATCGACCACGGCTATCGCCAAACTGAAGAGACGCCTGGAGAGTGAGGGACTTGTTGCAGATCTCCGAGTGGGTGATGCGACCTCTCTGCCGTACCCGGATCAATATTTTGACTGCGTTATAGACCTGGCCTGTCTTATGTGTAATGATCTGAAAAACAGCCAGAAAATAATCAAGGAAGTTGAGAGAGTTTTGAAAGTCGGGGGATCTTTTTTCTCACATACCCCCAGGATAGATTGCTGGGGGTACGGGATAGGCAAGCCTGCCGGGAAGAACACCTTCGTGGATTCACCGGAGGGTCCATTTGCCAATATGGGGATCGTGCGTTTCTGTTCCCTTGAGGATGTTCAAAACATGTACGCCCCCTTTTCCCCCCTGGAAATCAACTATGTCGTGCGGACAGTAAACAACGGGCAGAACAGTCTGGCATTCTGGATTGTGACAGGCTCAAAGGGAATACGCCCGGGCCAGTCTGTCGAGAACTAACTTCAAAAGGGACCTGATGAAAAAAGAAGAGTTAACAAAATATCTGATCAGACAGAACCAAACCATCCGGGAGGCGATGGAAAAAATAAATGAGAATTGGCGCGAAATAGTCTTTGTCGAAGACGATAGCGGGAAGTTGGTCGGTAGCATAACCGATGGAGATGTACGGAGAGGGCTGTTGGGAGGTCTTGCATTCGAATCTTCGGTTGAAGCCATTATGAACAGTCATTTTACGTATGCAGGACCTGAAATGAGCCGGGCAAGCGCACTGGATTTGATGAAAGCAAAAACTCTCCTCCAGATACCGATAGTGGATCGTGAGATGCGCTTGGTCGGCGTTCATTTTCTGCAAGAAATCCTGGGCACAGCAATAAAACCGAATACCGCTGTTGTTATGGCAGGAGGAAAGGGCGTAAGGCTAAGGCCTCTCACGGAGGCAATACCCAAGCCGATGGTACCCGTAGCCGGCCGCCCGATCCTGGAGCGGGTAATACTCCATTTACTTGGATTCGGTATAAGAAACATCTACATCGCCGTCAACTATATGAGTAACACTATCGAGGAGTATTTCGGAGACGGAAGCTCTCTCGGGTGCACTGTGCATTACCTCAGAGAAGAAAAATCGCTTGGAACTGGAGGAGCATTGTCACTGCTGCCAGATACAGGACCACACCCCTTAATTGTTATGAATGGTGACCTGGTGACTCAAGCAAATATCGGCAGGATGCTTGAATTCCACGAAGCGCAAGAATGCGAGGCAACCGTTGGCGTAAGTCTCTATCCATTGCACATACCTTTTGGTGTGGTAAGAAAAGAGGGCACGAGGCTGATCGAACTACAGGAAAAGCCGACCGAGCATTTCGTCATCAATAGCGGCATATATATTCTCAGCCCTTCGGTCCTCTCTCTTATACCAAAAGATCAGGAGTTCCCGATTACATCACTCATCCAGAACCTGTTGGCCCGAAATGCTCTGGTGAGTGCTTACCTGATTGAAGAGGAATGGATCGACGTAGGGAGACACGAAGATTTATGGAAAGCAAAAGGAATTATCTGACATGCATTCGAGGACAACAGTTGAGAATACTTCTCGTGGTTTGTGATGATGCTTCCCATGCCTCAAGTAAAAATTGATAGAAGCTTACCGGGATACGTCCCCACGAATAGCAGTCGAGAGAGGGAAACTGTTAGCCTTGATAGATTAAGGCCCCAATATCGATCCGATGAATAATAGTCTTGTCTATATAATGTCTCCCACTCACGTCATTTCCTCGATTGCCGCGATCAAAACTTTACACCCTGACGATCTCCCGGCTGTTACGTTTCTCGCCCACTGGCCAGGGGTCGGTACAGAAGTCGTTGAGCAAATTGGAACATTAGTGTCCCGCATTTCCAGCGGATTTCCTTTTGTCAAGAACGTAATTACGATGTCGAGTGACGAGAAAGCGGCGTTATCGCCGAACGGAGATCTCGCTGGAACCATTCTCGCGCTGAAGCGGCGTACGGGGGACCGCTATCACGAGATCTACTACGCGCATGATATTGAAGGGGGAATGTTCAATTTACTCTGCGCCTCCTTTCCAAAAGCTAAAAGGATTTGTTTCGGCGACGGGCTCGGAAATGTGTATCAGAAGCATGTGCATCTTGGATTTCTTTTCCCGGACGCCTTTGCAAGCGAGGCCACGGATAAGAAAAAAACCGGGCCGCTGCGGAAAACCGTTGAAAGGCTCGGAAGATTAGGGTTGTTTCGAAAAACGAATCTCACACTCAAAGATATCGAGGCCAAGCAGTTCTCTCCCCATATAGCGGTGCTTATACTGCCCATCGATCAATCTGGATATTTTCTTAGAGGTGTTGATTTGATAGTCCCGGAAAAAGCTCTCGTGCTCGATATCGTGAGGACCTGCATATCGGCCGCGGAGGACTTGAGCCAGTACATAGACAATCTCCTCACAACACACCATAACAGAGGAAAATATGTACTCTTAACCGACAACATAGCGGAGGGCAATTTCATCGAATTTGACACAGAAATAAAGATGTACTGCACGATGCTGAAAGAACACTGCAGGCCGGAGAGCGTTATTTTTCTTAAGTCTCATCCGGGGGAGACCCTTCCGCGAAACGAAGCAATCAAACAGCAACTCTCAGGCCCCTTTCAGATCGAGGAACTGGACACACGATTCAAACGTTATCCCATTGAGATGTGGGAGCCCCTCGTGATAAATAGCGAGGTCATTTGTCTCTCTTACCCTGTCCTTTCACTAAAATACCTGTACGAAGTGGATGTTATACAACCGATGGACGACGTTTTTGTTGAAAAATGGTTCCCGGAATGGACCTGGGCTTCTTACAAAAATGCCGCTACTCTCTACATGGAGCCGCTCAAGCGCCTGGCTGAGTGGGACGGAAGAAGCGTGCTCTGGTCGGGAAGTATCGCACAAGGGTAAAACATGACTGGAAAAATCCTGGTGACCGGTGCCGACGGCTTTATCGGCTCTCATTTAGTAGAGTACCTGGTGCACAGCAACTACAACGTCCGTGCATTCGTCTACTATAATTCTTTCAACTCCTGGGGCTGGCTTGATCACCTCGATGAAGAGACGATCCGGTCAGTGGACATCTTTGCGGGAGATGTCCGAGATCCGTACGGAGTAAAAAAGGCCGTAGAAGGATGTGAAATGGTCCTGCACCTTGCCGCACTCATCGGAATTCCCTATTCTTACTATTCGCCTGACAGCTACGTTGATACAAATGTTCGCGGCACACTGAATATCCTGCAGGCCTCAAAGGAATCCGACGTCAAAAAAGTAATTCACACCTCTACCAGCGAGGTGTATGGCACCGCTCGCTTCGTACCTATCGCTGAAGACCATCCCACGAATGCGCAGTCTCCCTATGCCGCAACCAAAATCGCCGGCGATCACCTGGCGCTATCCTTCCATCATTCTTTCGGGACACCGGTAGCAGTGGTAAGACCCTTCAACACATACGGGCCCAGACAATCTGCAAGGGCCATTATTCCAACCATCATCAACCAGATTCTGAGCGGGAAAGGGACAATACAACTTGGATCGCTTCACCCTACGAGGGATTTCAATTATGTAGAGGACATAGTCCGCGGCTTCGTTGCGGCAATCGAAAACGAGACGTGCATCGGCGAAGTGATAAATCTGGGATCCGGCTACGAGGTTTCAATTGGGCAAACCGCTGAGCTGATTGCCGAGCTAATAGGAAAAAAAATAGAGATAATCACGGACGAACAGCGGATCCGCCCCAAGACAAGCGAGGTGGAGCGACTAATAGCTTCGAATGCTAAGGCAAAGGCATTGATAGGCTGGCAACCGGCGTATAGCGGTGGAGATGGCTTTCGACGGGGACTGGAGAAAACTATTGCATGGTTTTCGAACCAGGAGAACTCGCGGAGCTACAAAACAGACAGGTACACCATTTGAAATCGTCGCGAGCCCAATCTATACTGTCCGTACTCAGACAATGCCTTGCGGTAACAGGAAAGCCGATCGCCCTCCATGAGCCCTGTTTTTCTGGTAACGAATGTAAGTACGTGAAGGAATGCCTGGATTCTACCTGGGTCTCATCAGCTGGACCCTTTGTCAATCGGTTCGAAACCATGCTTTCCGACTTTACGGGCATCAAATACGTCGTTGCTACCGTGAATGGAACGGCCGCGCTTCATGTGGCCCTGAAGGCCGCAGGCGTAAAGGCGGGCGATGAAGTTCTGTGCCCTACCATGACGTTCGTCGCCACCGCCAATGCCATCACTTACTGCAACGCCACTCCCCATTTTGTGGATAGCGATGAGAGGACCCTTGGCGTCGATCCGAAAAAGTTGGAGGAATATTTACGGTCGGCATCAACATTGAGAGAAGGCGCATGCTACAACACCGCCACCGGGCGTCGCGTACGTGCGTTGGTTGTTCTTCATACGTTCGGTCACCCTGCCGACCTCGACAGCCTCAAAGAAATTTGTGATCGCTTCAGTATTGCATTGATAGAGGACGCTGCACAATCGATAGGCTCTTTCTACAAAGGCAAGCACACCTGCCACTGGGGGATAGCTTCCGCTCTCAGCTTTAACGGCAACAAGACGATTACTACGGGAGGTGGGGGTGCTGTTCTGACAAACAGTAAAAATATAGCCAGCTATGCAAGACACATTTCCACTACCGCCAGGTCACCCCACCAATGGTCCGTGTTGCATGACGAAATAGGATACAATTACCGATTGCCCAGCATCAACGCTGCCCTGGGCTGTGCCCAACTCGAGCAACTGCCTTCATTCCTCGAGAAAAAGCGGTCGCTCGCATCGAAATACCAGGCTGCATTCGATGGAGTCGAAGGAGTCACGTTCTTTACCGAACCATCCTACGCAAGGAGCAACTATTGGCTGAACGCGCTCTTGCTTTGTGGCAACAACGGGGAGGAGGAGAGGGACCTGGTATTGGAGTTGACCAATAGCAACGACATAATGACAAGACCTCTCTACACGTTGATGCACAGACTGCCCATGTTCAAGCATTGTCCTCGCATGGACCTTTCTTCGGCTGAAAGCATCGAAGCTCGATTGATAAACATCCCCAGCAGCCCCGCACTTGCATAAATCGTAATTATTCCGCGCAAGATGATCCGAAAAATTCTTAACAGAATCAGACCTTGCCCAAACCCTCAACCTGTCCGGGAATCTCTCCCCACCTGCTGGGACCTTCATAAGGATTATGTGAGAATTCACCCGAGCACAATAGTCGACCCCGTGGCATCCGTGAAACTATTCAACCCTCCTCAGCCGCCTAAAATCTGCCTGGAAATAGGAGAAGGCTCTCATATTTTTGCGAGCTTTAGCCTGTTGAGACCCGAAGCCAAGATCACGGTCGGAAAGCGATGTCAGATAGGGGCATCTACTTTCATCGCTGCTGAATCCATTGAAGTCGGAGATGATGTCCTGATGGCCTGGGGGATAACCCTGATGGATACAAGCGCACACTCAGTACTCTGGGAGCGGAGGAAAAATGACGCAAGCCAGTGCTACAAGGACTACTTGGAGGACAGGAATAACTTCATTAAAAACAAAGACTGGTCAAATGTTCCCACAAAGAAGATAACCATCGGTGATAAGGTTTGGATCGGCTTCAACGCAGCGATCCTCAAAGGAGTGACAATTGGCGAGAGGTCTGTCATCGGCGCCTGCAGCGTGGTGACCGACAATGTACCACCCGATAGCGTGGTCAGCGGCAACCCTGCGCACATTGTCAGGAAGATCGATGGGAATGGCGAGACTGAGACGTGAAACTTTTAATCACCGGCATATCAGGCTTTATCGGCTGTTCCCTCGGGGCATATTTCGCCGCAAAGGGGGCTCATATTATTGGATTCTCAAGGCGAGAGATTCTCAGCCCTTTTGCCTCAGAGAACGTGAAGACGAATTACAGACCGGCCGAAATAGCGCGACTCGTGAGGCGCTTCCGACCCGATGTAATTATTCACGCCGCGGGGCCATCTTCCGTGAGAGACTCCTTCAAAGACCCTGCGGAAGATTTTTCGAAATCGGTCGTCCTGTTTCACTCACTTCTCGAAGGGATACGGATGTCCGGGATAAGGCCACTGGTCATATTCCCGTCCAGTGCAGCCGTCTACGGTAACCCCGCCTCGTTGCCGGTTTCAGAGTCAGCTCCCTTGAAACCCATTTCTCCGTATGGTTATCACAAGGTGTTATGTGAAAAGCTGGCGGAGGAGTACGCGGAACTCTACAGTATCCCTTCCCTTGTAGTAAGATTGTTCTCTGTCTTTGGCACGAGACAGAAGAGGCTTCTTGTGTGGGAATTGTTTGATCAGTTCAGGAACCGTAAGGAAGTTGTCGTCGAGGGGACCGGCAACGAGTCGAGAGACTACATCCATGTTGATGATGTGGCCCGTCTGCTTGAGAAGCTGCTTTCCGGAGTAAAAGAGAAGTATCTCATCGTCAATGTTGCAGCTGGCCGTGCTGTCTCCGTGAAGGAACTCGCCTATCTCATGAAGGAAATTCTGAATAGTGGCAAGCCGATAGTCTTCCAGGGAAAGGTACGGCTTGGTGATCCACTTAAATGGCAGGCCGATGTGGTCCTTTACGAGGCGCACACAGCAGGGAAGGTTGATCTGGATTTCAGACTTAGATTGCGGTCTTGCCTCCTAGAATGGAGCGAACCGAAGTGAAGCTGCTCATTGTCACGGAAATAGAGAGCATCCACGCGGCCAGGTGGGTAAACCAGCTGAAAGATACTGGTTGGGAAGTGCACGTGTTCCAGGCAATGGCGTCTCATTCTTCGATTAATCCTGAATTCTGTTTTGGCGTTCTCCATGTTCCGCTGCAATGCCCAGTTCCTAAAGGGGTAGACGCTCGTTTCACCTTAGGTCTGGGCAGTGGGGTAGACACGTGGATGGAACGTATCGAAAAGAAGCAGCCAGGTGCTTTCCAGGCTGTGCATGAGGATTACCTGAAAAAACTAATCGAACAGCTGAAACCAGACGTCATTCATTCTCTAGGGCTTAACATAAACTGGACGAACATCTGTCTTCCGGTTCTTCGAGTCCGACAGGAACTCGGATCACGGCATGCAGTACCGTGGTTCTATTCATCCTGGGGAACTGATCTTTCATTTTATCCTTCACTGTCCAAAGAAAACAGGGAAGATGTCGAAGATGTTATAAGGAATTGCGACTACCTCGCCACGGAGCATCGACACGATTGGGAATTGGCGAAGCAGATGGGATTCCAGGGAAGATTTGTTGGCTTCTTCACAGGTTTCGGCGGCATCGAAAAACAATTTGCCCCTTCTCTTGATGCCCTTTGCGTCCCCTCCTCGAGAAGAACCATCCTCGTGAAAGGCAGGGACATTGCAGACGGTGACCCGGTCGGAAGAGCTATGACCGCAATGGATGCGCTAAGCTTGTGCCGAGACGTGTTGAAGGACTATCACATTGCCATATTCTCCGCTCAGTTCTCCAAGGCCGTCGCAGAGAAGTTAACAATGCTATCTGCAACAACAGACTTGAAGCTTCACATCCTGCCGCACATTTCTTACAAGAATCTGATGGAGGTTTATCAATCGTCAAGAATTTTTCTAGCATTGACGGTTAATGACGGTATACCAGGCAGCCTTCTTGAGGCAATGTCAGCTGGCGCTTTTCCTATTCATTCCGACTTAGATTCCATACGTGAATTGATAACCGACGGTGAGAATGGCTTCCTGGTTCCGCCGGATGATCCAACGGCTGTAGCTCAGGCTCTGAGGAAAGCGCTCACTGATGATACGATCATAGATAAGGCGGCGGCAATCAATACTGAGATCGTGAGGAAGGAATTTCTTGATGAAGTTGTTCGGCCTCGAGTCCTTTCGGCCTATGGCGAGATTGCACAATCAGGCCCTGTAAACGAGAAGCAAAATAAAGCAAT
>DATKMQ010000078.1 GCA_035541755.1 Syntrophorhabdaceae bacterium | reverse complement strand
CCTACAAGGTCGTCGGCGACCAGGATGGAAACGTGCGGGTTGAGGTGAGGGGAAAGCAGTATACCCCCCAGGAAATCTCAGCGTTCGTACTCCAAAAGCTCAGGAAGTCAGCCGAGGCTTATTTGGGCCAGACTATAGACGACGCGGTTATAACGGTGCCGGCCTATTTTAACGACTCGCAGCGACAGGCGACAAAAGACGCGGGCAGAATAGCGGGGCTCAACGTGCTCCGTATTATCAATGAACCAACGGCCTCAGCCCTCGCATACGGCCTCGACAAGAAGAAGGATGAGACGATCGCCGTGTACGATTTCGGAGGCGGTACGTTCGATATTTCAATCCTTGAAGTAGGCGATAACGTGGTTGAAGTAAAATCGACGAACGGCGATACGCACCTCGGCGGAGATGACATCGACCAGGTGGTCATCGATTGGATAGTCAGCGAATTCAGAAAAGACCAGGGCATCGACCTTTCGAAGGATAGAATGGCGCTCCAGAGGCTCAAAGAGGCCGCAGAGAGGGCAAAGATAGAGCTCTCTGCAACCGTAGAAACGGAAATCAATCTCCCCTTCGTAACGGCAGACGCTTCAGGCCCGAAACATCTGAACATGAAGCTGAGAAGGGCCGAGTTGGAAAAGCTGGCCGACAGCATTCTTGAGAGGTCTGTGGAACCCTGTAAGAGAGCCCTCGACGACGCGAAATTGACTCCAAACAAGATAGACGAAGTGGTGCTCGTAGGCGGGTCAACGAGGATACCCAAGGTCCAGGAGATCGTCAAGAACTTCTTCGGCAAGGAACCACACAGGGGAGTAAACCCCGATGAGGTCGTGGCCCTTGGCGCTGCTGTACAGGCAGGTGTTCTCGCCGGCGAGGTAAAGGACGTACTCCTGCTCGATGTCACGCCGCTTTCTCTCGGCATTGAAACGCTCGGCGGGGTTATGACAAAGATCATCGAGCGAAATACGACCATCCCGACCAAAAAGAGCCAGATATTCACCACCGCTGAAGACAGCCAGACAAGCGTTGAGATCCACGTGCTCCAGGGGGAAAGGGAAATGGCACGGGACAACAGGACGCTCGGCAAGTTCCATCTCATCGGGCTTCCTCCGGCGCCGAGAGGCGTCCCCCAGATCGAGGTTACCTTCGATATCGATGCAAACGGCATACTCCACGTGGCTGCAAAAGACCAGGCAACTGGAAAAGAACAGAGTATCCGGATCACCGCGTCCACGGGTTTGAGTGAAGAAGATATCCAGAAGATGGTGAAGGACTCTGAGCTTCACTCGGAAGAGGACAAAAAGAGGAAACAGGAAATAGAGGTCAGGAACCAACTCGATAATATCGTCTACACCACAGAGAAGACGTTGAATGAGAATAAAGACAAACTTCCCGCCGAGGATATACGCGCCATCGAAGATGCCCTGACATCCGCGAAGGATGCACTGAAAGGATCGGACGTTGATCGTATCAGGAAGGCAGCGGATGACCTTACTAAAGCCTCGCATAAGCTTGCTGAGATGCTCTATAAGAAATCATCTCAGGCCGGGCCGCAAGGCCCACAGGGACCGGGCCAGGATGGGGGTGGTCCCCAGGGTCAAGGTCCGCAGGCGTCTCAGCGAAGGGACGACGACGTGGTCGACGCAGAATTTGAAGATGTGAAGCGATAGGGGGATCGATGGTAATCGGATTTAAGAACGACAAAAGTATTAAAGACAGAATGTTTATCCCGGCGGAGCTTCCCATACTGCCGCTCCGAGGGACAGTAGCGTATCCCGATCTTGTTATGCCGCTCATCGTCGGCAGGGAAAAATCGATCCGCCTGATCGATGAGGCCATGAATGACGACAAGATGATCGCGATCATCACGCAGAAGAACCCCGATATTGAAGATCCGGATGCTGAAGACCTCTACACCGTGGGAACGGTGGCCACGATCATGAAGATGGTGAAAATGGTCGACGGAAGCCAGCGGGTGGTGATACAGGGCGTTTGCCGGTGCAAGATCATGGATTTCACCCAGAAAGCACCTAATCTGAAAGGAAGCATACTACCGATTTTTGAGGATTATCAGAAAGACATCGAGATAGACGCCATGTATCTCAACCTGAAGAACCTCTATCGCAAGGCCATCGAGATGGCGCCGTACCTTTCTTCCGAGCTTGCGCAGATCGCAGCCAAGGTGGAGAACCCGGGCAATCTGGCCGACCTCATCGCGTCCACAATAAATATTGCCGTGACGGAAAAACAAGAGATCCTCGAGAAGATCGACCTGAAAGAGAGATTGAAAAAGATCACCATATACCTCAATAGAGAAGTGGAAACCCTGGAGCTCTCGAGCAAAATCCAGTCCCACGTCAAGGAAGGCATCGACAAAACGCAACGGGAATACTATTTGAGGGAACAGCTTAAGGCCATTCAGAAGGAGTTGGGCGAGACAGACGACAGGATGACCGAGCTCGAAGATCTGCGCAAGAAGATCATGGAAGCGAAGATGCCTGAAGATGTCCAGAAGGTGGCTGAAAAAGAGCTGGACAGACTTTCGAAGATGAGCACCATGTCGGCTGAATACACGGTGTCTAGGACGTATTTGGATTGGCTCACGGACATCCCGTGGTCTAAGGCCACCGAAGACAATCTGAATATTGACGGGGCCAATGTTATCCTCAACGAAGACCACTATGACCTCGAAAAGGTGAAAAAGAGAATTCTCGAATATCTTGCCGTCAGAAAACTGAAAGCCGATATGAAAGGTCCTATCCTTTGTTTTGTGGGGCCTCCCGGTGTGGGCAAGACCTCGCTCGGCAAATCGATCGCCAGGGCGCTCGGAAGAAAGTTTGTCAGAATATCGCTGGGCGGTATCCGTGATGAAGCCGAGATCAGGGGACACAGAAGGACCTACGTGGGCGCTCTGCCGGGAAGGATCATTCAGGGGGTGAAGAAGGCGGGGTCGAATAACCCTATCTTCATGCTCGATGAGGTAGACAAGGTGGGGATGGATTTTCGCGGTGACCCCTCGAGTGCACTCCTTGAGGTCCTCGACCCTGAACAGAACTTCTCCTTCAGTGATCATTATCTGGAGGTGCCCTTCGACCTCTCCAAGGTCATGTTTATTGCCACAGCGAATATGCTCGATCCTATTCCGCCGGCATTGAAGGACAGGATGGAGGTCCTGGAGCTGCCCGGTTATACGGAAGAGGAGAAGCTCATGATAGCCCGTCAGTTCCTCATCCCCAAAGAACGCTCTGAACACGGTTTGACGGAAGATCACATTGCATTTGAAGATGAAGCCCTTCGGGTCATTGTGCGCTCTTATACGCGGGAGTCAGGTGTGAGAAATCTGGAGCGGGAAATAGCCGCTGTGTGCAGGGCTGTGGCAAAGGACGTGGCGCAGGATAAGACGGAAAAACAGACGGTAACGGCCGAGAGTATCCACGGATATCTTGGTCCTATCAAGCATTTTTCTGAGGTCGCCGAGCGGACGAAATACTCGGGTGTGGCCACGGGTCTTGCCTGGACGCCCACGGGCGGCGATATCCTCTTCATCGAATCAACGAAGATGAGGGGCAAAGGAGGCCTGTCTCTTACGGGCCAGCTTGGCGATGTGATGAAAGAGTCCGCGCAGGCGGCCTTGAGCTATATCCGGAGCAAAGCGGGCGACTACGATATCCCCGAGGACTTCTTCGAGAAGAACGACCTTCACGTGCATGTGCCGCAGGGGGCAATTCCCAAAGACGGACCTTCGGCGGGCGTCACCATGCTCGTCTCACTCGTGTCCCTTATCACCGATAAGCCGGTGCGCAACGATATTGCCATGACAGGCGAGATAACGCTTCGGGGACTTGTGCTGCCCGTGGGCGGCATCAAACAGAAGGTTCTCGCTGCGAAACGGGCGGGCATCAAGAATATTATCCTGCCCAAGCTCAACGAGAAGGACCTCGAGGAAGTGCCTGAAAGTATCAAGGAGAACATGGAGTTTATGTTTATCGAAAAGATGGACGAAGCGATCAAAATCAGCCTGACCACTCATTGAAACACTAGCGCCGGATGCGGCCTTCCAGCTGAAATGTCAATGGGGTGAGCTTAAAGCTCACCCCATTTTTATCCCTCGATTTCCCGTTTGCATGAATAGAATCAGGGAGCGAGTTGAACCTGATCGCCGAAGGCTTGCTTAAGCGCCTGTGCCAGGTTATCCGCCGCTTCCTGGGATTCAAACTCAACCATGAGCTCGCCGCCGTCCCCGACCACAAGACGGCCGTACCGCTTTACGACCTCTGCCACCTCCGCGGGCTCTGTGGTCCACCAGCCGCGCGTCCGCTTCAAAAGCTCTTCCCCTTTAAATTTCTGTGGTGTCACCAGGTCGATGGAGCGGAACCACGCATCCCAGCCGACTTGAGCGGGTGCGCGCATCACCGGTGTTACGGGATCATGGTAGATTCTGCACCGGCCGAACAATCTGAGCCGGATCATGAGAGCACCTGTTTTACGAAAAGCTGCATCTTCCTGTTGTCAGGTATGGCATCGGAGGGCGCCTCTATGCCACTCGTTAAGAGCGTGTGATGAAGACAGTGGAGATAGAGCAGGGCGGCATCCTCTTCGTTCTCGATGATACCTTTGCGCATGGCCGTGATCCACGTTTTTTCAAAAAGCCCGAGGGTCACCTCGCGTAAGTTGCGTAACCTTTCGTCTAAAGGTTCTACGCCAATTCTCGCGAGGAGCGTCTTCTGCGCTATCTCCATGCGCGCAAAAACGCGACGCATGTATTGGACTTGGGGGTCATGGCCGAAGGCGTCCCTGTCACTCATCATATCCACAATATAATCGACGAGCCTCATTTATGTCAATGCGAAAAGGCTTCTTAGACGGGCGTTCCGGAATATTCTCTTTACAAAGAAAGCCATTTTGCATTAATGTAATAAGCATGAAAACAGGCAAGCCCCGATGGTGGATTCTCTCTTTAGGCTGTGCTCTCTCGCTTGCTTTTTTCAGTCTCATGGCGGGTAGAGTCGCTGCCCAGGACATGTTTTTGCTCACCTTCGGCAACGGTAAGACTGAGGTAAAGCTTTATGCGGACTATTTCTGCGGCCCCTGCAGCAATATGGAGCCAAAGATCGAGTATCTTGTAGGTGACCTGGTCAGACGCCATATCATAACAGTGACCTTCATCGATGCCCCTTTCCACAAATATTCAGCCCTCTATGCCAAGTATTTCTTCTATATCTTGAACGAAAAGAAGGAGATCGGTCACGCGCTCAAGGCGCGGGATGCGCTCTTCGAAGCAGCGAAGGACTCTATCTATGAAGAGCAGGACCTGGGGGCGTTTCTTCAGCGAAAGGGATTCAAATTCAAGCCCTTTGATGTCAAAGCCACAGGCGAAATTCTTCAAGGCTACTTGAGGGAAGACCAGGTCGGCTCGACCCCCACGTGCGTGATTATCAGAGGAAAGGACAAGGAAACCGCCGTAGGTTCCGATGACATCGTGCGCGCGCTTACGCGGCTGAGGTAACATTCGCAGGAGGCCTCATGAAACTCGATCCTCAAGAAGAGAAAGAAAAAGAAGTGCTCGAACAATCGAGGGTCATCGCTATGGTCGGCCTTTCTCCAGACACGGAAAAGGCAAGCAACAGAGTGGCAAACTATCTTCTTGCGCACGGCTACAGTGTGATTCCGGTGAACCCCGGCTACGAGGAGATACTGGGGCGCAAATCGTACAAAACCCTATCAGAGATACCTGAGAAGGTCGACGTGGTCGATATCTTTATGCGGTCGGAAAAAGTACTGCCCTACGTGGAGCAAGCCGTAAAGTTAAAGCCCAGGGCTATCTGGCTGCAACTCGGCATCATCAACGACGAGGCGAAGAGGCTTGCTGAAGATGCGGGTATCACCTTTTTCATGAACGTCTGTATGAAGCAGGAACACGAGAAGATATTCGGCAGCAACAAATGATGGATTACCTCTTTGAATCTGGCGCACCCGCCGCGATTTGAACGCCAGACCTTTGGGTCCGGAGATGATTAACGGGCATAAGAGAGCGTTTCTGCCAACCGGGCATAATCATTAACAATCCATTACATTTCAAAGAATCGAGAAATATAGACGCATCGGTGCACGCCCGTAGTGAGCGGGATTTCCTCTTCACCCTTACGCAAGTTTGCAAACAGCATTCGGTGATTTCATAACATGAGAACTAAGTTTTGCCATAATGCCATGATGGGATATCCCAATGGATGTGGGAAGGGGGGGTGGCCAACATACTCATTGAGGGGCAGCGTGTTATCAAGCAGTATGGCAGAGGGGCATTATAAAGGCGCAGCAATTCAGGGGACAGCTCAAAAATAACTTGACAGCCCTGTAAAGATATTTTATAGCTATTGAGTGGGTGCTTTCGTGGGATTACGTGACCCGGTGACTATAACATGTTTCAGGTCATCCTTTCCGGATAGGTCTGGCAGTATGGTTTAATAGAAGATGTGCCAGACTGACAAATCGAGAGAAACTACAAGGAGAGCACTATGAGACAAACCGAAGAACAGGTGTTCCGGACGGCGGATAGACGCTTCAACAGGTTTCTCAGAAGAAAGTTCCTCCCGTTACCCTTGCTCATTTGCCTCGGCGGATCGTTCTTCTTGCTCTTATCTATGACAGCCTTGTGCTTAGCCCAGGGCGCATCAACAGGTGTAAAGAAACAACAGCCGAGATATGGCGGTGTTTTAAGAATCGGCACGGCGATCGATGCGAATGTCCTGGGTTATCCACCCGGGATGCTCACAACGCAGGATTTCGTTACGTCCAAGACTTGCATCGAAAGCCTGGGACGCTATGACAGCACTGGCCAAATGCACCCGTGGCTGGCGGAAAGTTGGACCCCGAATGCAAAGGCAAAAACCGTCACACTCAAACTCAGAAAGGGCATCAAGTTCCACGATGGCACGAGCTTCAATGCTTCTGCATGTAAATGGAACCTGGAGAAATTTATCAACGCCAAGCGAGCGGAGCTTTCTCAGGTCAAGTCTATCGATATTATCGATGACTACACCCTAAGGATTAACCTTGCCGATTGGGACAATACCGTGAACGTGGGTGTAGGCTATTTTGCCGGTCCGCAGATATCGCCCACGGCATGGCAGAAAGCCGGAACCACCGACAAGGAACGCGACGATTGGGTCACCAATAACCCCATAGGCACCGGCCCCTTCCAGTTTGTGAGCCGACAGCGAGATATTAAACAGGTATATAAAAAATTCGACGGTTATTGGCAGAAGGGCAAACCGTATCTTGACGGCATAGAGTGGAACTTTATAGCAGACCCGATGGTGTTGCAGGCCGCGTTCAAAACCAAAGAACTCGACATTTTGTGGAATATTCCACCCCTCGCGGCGAAAGATTTGAGGGCCTCCGGAGCGGATATAATCGAGTTGAGGACGGGACTAGGCCTACAGATGATAGGTGTTATGCCCAATAGCGCGCTCACCGGTTCGCCCTTTGCAAATTTGAAATTGCGACAGGCCATAAGTTGCGCCATCGACAGGAAGGCGATCGTCGATACCGTGTATTATGGATTCGCGGTGGCCACCCAGCAGTGGGGAGTGCCGAACGGTTTCTGGGCAAACCCCAATTATAAGGGCTATCCCTACGACCCAGCCAGAGCGAAACAGCTTGTAACTGAGGCCGGCTATCCCACGGGTGTCAAAACCACACTGCTGGTCCTCAACGTGCCGGAAATGGTAACGGCGGCAACAGCCATCCAGGGCATGCTGGCGAAGGCGGGTATTAATGTTGAACTTGATGTGGCAGACAATGCCAGATACCGCCGGCTCACTTCTGAGACGCACTTTGAAGGTCTCTGTTATTCCACTCACAGGGCAGATTCCGATTTGGCGATAGTCATGCCCCGACAGATCGGCGCTAACGGCCCTATCCTCGCCAAGAACATTATTCACCCGGAGAAGATTGAGAAGTTGCTCGTTGACGCTAAAAAAGCGCCGGACCAAAAAAGCAAAAGGGCGGAAATCTGGAAGCTACAGCAGACCGTGTTCGGAGAGTACAATATCTTCACTCCCATGTTCGTCATTTCAGGCCTTGCGGCCAAACAGCCGCATGTGCGTGACGATAGCTTAATGACTGTCGAGTATACCCAATGGACCCCGGAGGACGCCTGGATGGCAAAATAGGGCCTTCGTGACCATAAAGATGGCGCTTCGCACAGTTAGTGGCTGTCTCACTGTTACGGGATCACAAACATCCTGAGCGGGTACACGGCACTCAACTTGACCGACGAAAAAGGCGGCAAAAAACCCGCCATTGAGTTTCATTGAAGAACGCGAGGGTGCACCAACGGTACTGGCCCTCATGATAAGGAGAAACGATGATGGAACAAAACGACGTAATTTACGAAAAGAAAGGGCCGCTTGCATACTTTACCTTCAACCGCCCCGATCATATGAATGCAATGAGCCAGGAAGTAATGGATGCCCTGGAGGAAGCCGTCAAGGACTATACGGCTGACGAGAATCTGCTCTGCGGCATCTTAAGCGGGGCAGGCGGAAATTTTTCTGCCGGCGGCGATCTGAAACAGCGTGTAAAAAGGCTTCACCAAAGTTATGGTATTTTCCCGGCCTATCGGGCAATGGAAAATTGTCCCAAGCCGCTTATCGCGGCTATTGACGGATATTGCCTTGCGTCGGGGTTTAACTGCGCCGTCATGTTCTGTGACTTCCGTATCTGCACGGAACGGGCTATATTTGGCGTGCCCGTGGTTAAACGGGGCCTTGCGGCGCGGTATCCGAATACCTTTACCTACCAGATGAGCCTCGGAAACGTTCTTTACATGATGCTGACCGGTAAACATCTTAACGCCGAAGAGGCGCTCCGTATGGGACTTGTAAGCGAGGTGGTTCCGCACGAGCAACTCATGCAGCGGGTGACGGAGCTTGCCACGATGGTTGCTGAAGGAGCACCGAAACATGTCCAGGCCTATAAGCAGTATTTCAAGAGGTTTGTTGAGTCCCCGGGTTCTTTTGGCCAGAGCCTTGTGGATATGATTTTTCCTCGTCTTCTTGCGTCACGCGACCGGACCGAAGGAATAGATGCCTTCATCGAAAAGCGAAAGCCGACCTTTGAGGGTAAATAAACGTACGGTCTAATACGCGGAAAACTTGGCGCGCCCGCCGCGATTTGAACGCGGGACCTTTGGCTCCGGAGGCCAACGCTCTATCCAGCTGAGCTACGGGCGCGTGCGATGCCAACAGAAAACCTTTTCCTTACGTCGACAATAAATATAGCACATCACCAACACATACGAAAAACAAAATTTTGCAGGAAAGAGGCACTCATTCCTGTTTCGTCGTCTTAAGCACGTCTTCCATCCTTTGCCGGTAACCTGTTTAGTACTATCGACTTGACGAAGTGAGCCCTTAAGCCTTATATTAAAGAGGTATACTTTGTACATGAGGAGTAGTTATGCCTATTTATGAATACCAGTGTTCCGGATGCGGAAAGAGATTTGAGATATTTCAAAAGATCAGCGAGAAACCCCTTACCGAATGCAGGGTGTGCAAAGGAAAACTGACGAAGCTCATATCGAACTGCGCGTTCCATCTGAAAGGAAGCGGCTGGTATGTGACGGACTACAAAAAACCGACTGATTCAGTCGGCAACAAGAATGGCGCCAAAGCTAAGGAGAAGAAATCCGAGCACAAAGAAACAAAACAGGAGACGGCGGAAGCCAAGACCGAGGCCAAGACAGAGAATAAGGGCGCAGCATCGACCGGAGGAGAAACATGAAGACAGGCGATAAAGTAAAATTTACATTCGCAAAGAAAGAGATGGAAGGGACCATCCAGAGAATTTTCCCGAAGACCGTTTATCTCAAGGCAGATTTTCCCAAAGAAAAGGGGAAGACTGTTATCCGTAAAATCAAAGATATAAAGTAGTAAGCGAGACGAGTCACGTCCCGCAGCGCGCGTCTGGCTGAGCACGACGTTTACCCAAAGACGTGCCGGGACGTAAGCGCGAGTCGAGGCGACCTTCCTCACCGGCTGAAATGCATCAGTGCTTCGAGGGCGCCGCCGCCTATGGCCCGCGCCTTGTCGGAGATAGTTTGGTAGTAGGAGGAGTCCGCCCCGGGTTCGATGTCTCCCACCTTCTCATTCGCTTGCACCTTAATCTCATCGACGAGGCCGCGGAGAATGCCGCTGATCGAGGCAAGAACCGGCGTATCGTCCACGTAGAGCACTACCTCACCTTTTGCGACCGGGCTACCGATGTTCTTACCCGCGTGGATAATTATACCGGAGTGGGGGGAACGCAACACACGCTCATGGGTGAAGCCGCCGACCTGGCCTGGTATGCCGGTATACGACTCTGCCGCGCCCGCATAAATGACCCGACCCAGGTTATGACCTCTGTTACTTTCCACCACCGCATGAACGTCGGCGGGCGCGACGAATCCAGGACCCACGCCAATAACAAGTGGGGCTTCATCCCTTCTCGTCCCGAGACTTCTCTTGGCCATAATTGCATCTATAACCACATCCGGTTTGAGTGTGGTTGTGGCGCGCCACTGCGGATCCACGAGAACCGCGATCGATTCTTCCGCCCAGATCCCCGGGGTTTCCTGCAGATCCTTTATCAGGACGGCTCTTATACCTTCCACCGTGGCTTCCAGGTTTCGCACCGACGCGCAGAAGGCCACGGTTCTTCTCACTGCAAGCGGTTCGGGGATTTCTAACATGACAATTTTGCGAATGTTCGCCTGATAGAGGCGACAGGCTATGCCGGTTGCCATCTCACCGGCGCCCTTGATGATAACCCGGAGCCCTCTCATTTCCCATCTCCATTCGCTTGCTTCACGTGCTCAAAGACAATTTCAACTCAATAACAATCGCTTGACCAGGGTCTTTGCGATTTGGATTTTGTACGCATTCTGTGTGAGAGGCAGGGCGTCCTTCAAAGCAATTTTACCCGCGTCCTCAGCCGTGTGCTCATCAAGGCGCCGGCCTTTCAAAAAATCTTCCGCCGCCTTTGCACGAAGGGGCGTTGGCGCCACGGCCCCCAACACGAGGCGGAGATCTTTACAGACCCCATTATGAATGGTCATGACTGACGCTACGCTCACGACCGCAAAATCGATGGGTTTTCTTAACGTGAATTTCTCGTATCTCTGCGTCGCTCGCGGTGAGGGCCTGGGAATCTGAATCTCCTTTATGATCTCGTCAGGGTCAAGAATGGTCGAACTCGTCGCATTGGCGTTGAAGAAGAGCTCAGACGCCACTTTTCGCTTTGTGGTGATGACAGTTGCGTTAAGCGCGATCAAGGCCATGGCGAGATCTGAGGGCGCTACAGCAAGACAGCCGCAGTTAAAGCATCGCTCGGCCTCTTTGGCGGCTTCCTCTATCGTGATACCAGCCACATCTTCCACGTTGATGGTTTTCATGCGCTCCGATACAGACAATTCGCGGGCCCTTGCACGCGGAATTTCCTGCAACAGAGAATTGTTGAATTCGGCTTTCATGGCTTCTTGCGTCGGAGATATGTCGTTGCCTGAAAGCGAGACCTCAATGCCCCTTGCCGCGTCTCGAGCCGACGCCACGGCCTGAATGACCGTGGTAGCCCCGGATACCACGTCGCCTCCGGCAAAGACCCCTTTGATGCCCGTCGCCGAACTATTCGGATCGACTGAGACCGTACCTTTTTGCGTGTAGGTAAGCCCGTGCGCGGCAAGGGATTGATCGACTCCCTGACCGATGGCGATCACAATGCTATCCGATTGAAGGGCGAGCGCGGTGCACGTGGCATCGTACTGGGGATTGAAAGAGCCGTCAAGCTCACGCACCGAGACACATTTCATGGTGTCAAGACCCACGGCCTTACCGTTTTGAACGAGTATTTCCTTTATTCCGAGAGAGTCGTGAATGATAATCCCTTCCTCCTCCGCCTGAGCAATTTCGCTATCGAGGGCCAGCATCCTGTCTTTTGACGTCATGTCCCGGCATTCCAGGCAGACGAGATGGACTTCGATAGAACCGGACCTTTTTGCCGTCCTGGCCGCATCGATGGCAACGCTGCCACCGCCTATGACAATGACCTTATTACCCAGAACAACCTGTTCTCCTCTATTGATTTTGCCGAGGTAATCGAGAGCGTACGTTACGCCCGGCGCTTCTTCTCCAGGGACCCCTAACTTGAATGCGTTCCAGGTGCCTGACGCGAGAAAGATCGCGTCGAATGTGCTTGCGAGCTCTGTGAGCGACACATCCCTGCCTAGCGCGGTTTGAACCTTAAAGGTGATGCCCATGTGTTCCAGGGCTTTTATCTGTTTTCTTACAACGTCCTTTGGCAGACGGAATGGGGGAATGCTGTATCGAAGCATGCCACCCGCTTCAGGGAACTTTTCGTACACCGTGACGGCATGTCCTGATCTCCTGAGATAGAAGGCAGCGGCAAGTCC
>DATKMQ010000077.1 GCA_035541755.1 Syntrophorhabdaceae bacterium | reverse complement strand
ATGCCTTTGACCTCGGCATAGTAAGTCTTCGCCAGCGCACCGAACATCTGTTGGGGCGACTTGGCCGTGGACATATGGGGGATCATGTTGTGGAAAAACGTCTCCATAAATTTTATCCATCCCGGACTGCAGGACGTAATGAGTGGCAGGTTCTTTCCCGATTTAAGTCGTGAGAGCAGTTCCGTGCCCTCTTCCATGATGGTCAGGTCAGCGGCAAAGTTTGTATCAAGGACCGCGTCGAAGTTGAGCCTGCGCAATGCTGCGTGCATCTTGCCGCTCACGAGCGATCCCGGCGCCATGCCGAATTCCTCTCCGAGCATGACCCGCACCGCCGGGGCTTCCTGAACTACCACAAATTTATCCGGATCGTGGAGGGCCTCCCAGACCTTCTCCACCTGGCTGTTTTCATAGAGAGCGCCGACCGGGCAGTGTACCACGCATTGCCCGCAGTTGATGCAGACGCTGTTTCCGAGACCCGCGTCAAAGGCGGTGGACAGAAAGGTGTCGGCCCCCCTGTGGTTTACGGCAAGGGCATTTACGGTCTGGATGTTGGAGCACACCTGTGTGCATCGCCCGCAGAGGATGCACTTGTTAGGGTCTCTCACGATGGAGACGCTTGTCCTGTCGATGGGCATCTTCTCTTCGAGCTTGGCGTATTCCACCGCATTGATACCGAGCGTTGCCGAGAGGGTCTGCAATTCGCAGTTGTTGTTTTTTATGCAGGTCAGACAATCTGTGTCGTGATTGGAGAGGATGAGCTCCACGAGCTGTTTGCGCGTGGCCATTACCCTCGGCGTATGCGTATGGACCTTGAAACCTTCGCCGAGCGGCGTCATGCACGACCGCTTGAGTCCGGGTATCCCTTCGATTTCAACCACACAGATTCCGCATTGTCCCCCGGGCGTGAGATCGGGATGATGGCACAATGTGGGGACATTGAATCCGGCTTTGCGCGCCGCGAAGAGTATACTCGTCCCTTCAGGAACCTCCACATCCACATTATTTATCTTGGCTTTTATCATCGTCGTTTAATAACCTCCCTCGAAATGGTCTGCCTTCAAGCCCTCTATCCAACCCGCGCGTAAATCTCGTCACCGAAATATTTCAGAGAACTGGAAATAGGCAAATACAAAGACTGGCCCAACGGACAGAAGGATGCGTCACGCATAACTTCAGAAATTTTGACGAGCTTCCCGATGTCCTCTTTGGCTCCTTTTGACTTTGCCACGCGCTCAATGATTTTTACGAGCTGGGCCGTGCCCAGTCTGCAGGGCGCGCAGTGTCCGCATGATTCATGTTTGAAGAAGTGAAGCACGCTCTCAAGCATGTCTACGATATCTGCCCCCTCATCCATGACGAGGATCGCCCCGGAGCCGAGAACTGCCGCGTACTCCTTCAGGTTCACGAAGTCCATCCGAACATCGAGCATCTCGGGCCCGAGAAAGGCGCCCGCAGCGCCGCCGATCAAAGCGCCTTTGAATTGTTTTCCGTCTTTGATGCCTCCGGCATATTCATAGATGATATCGCGCAGGGTGGTTCCCATTTCCGCCTCGATGAGGCCGGGTGTTGCCACATTGCCGATGATGGTAAAAACTTTGGTGCCGGGGCATTTATCGGTTCCGTAGCCACGAAACCAGGACGCTCCGTGCTCTATAATTTCCGGCACATTGCCGAGAGTTTCCACGTTGTTCACCACGGTCGGTTTGTTCCAGAGACCTTCCGTGACCGGATAGGGCGGCTTGTTCCTTGGGTGTCCCCTCTTTCCTTCCAGAGACTCAATGAGCGCCGTTTCTTCGCCGCAGACATAAGCGCCGGCGCCTTTCATGACCGTTATATCGAATCCGAAGCCGCTCTCTAAGATATTGTCGCCGAGCAGTCCATACTCGCGGGCCTGTGCGATGGCCTTTTCCAGACGTTCGATAGAGAGCGAGTATTCGCCCCGTATGTAGACAAAACCCTTGCTCGCCCCCACAGCATAGCCGGCGATGATCATGCCCTCGATGAGCTTGTGGGGATCGCCTTCCAGAATGAGCCGGTCCTTGAAGGTCCCCGGTTCGCCTTCGTCGGCGTTGCAGATAATATACTTGATCGTGCCCTGTGCCTTGCGGGCAAAATCCCATTTCATGCCCGTGGTGAAGGCCGCACCGCCGCGGCCTACAAGACCGGATTTCTTGATCTCGTCGATGACGCCCTCCGGCTTCAAGACAAAGGCCTTTGCGATCGCCGCATAACCTTCATTGGCGATATATTCGTCGATACTCTCAGGATTGATAATACCGCTATTTCTCAGAACAATGCGGGGCTGTTCTTTGAGAAGCCCTGCCTTTTCTTTTCTGACCACATGCTGTTTCGGCAGCTCGGTGAGAAGAAGCCTCTTCAACTGGCGACCCTTGAGAAGATGCTCCTCCACAAGCTGGGGTACGTCTTCAACGGTGACTTTGCCGTAATAGACGCCCTCGGGATATACGACGATCACGACCCCCTGGCCGGTCACCCCGATACTTCCCGTTTCGAGTACGGCAATCTCATCCGATAACCCCTGTTTCGCAATTTCATCAACCAGGGCCTTTTCCACAGCGCGGGCGCCCGCCATGATGGTCCCCGCATCGATACTTATCAACACGTGATTTCTTACGAGATTCATAGTTCTTTTCTCCTCTTTCCCAGGATGGAATCGACCTTCTCCGGTGTAAGATTGCCGAACATCTCGTCGTTAAGCATCATCGCCGGTGCCACGCCGCAAACCCCAAGACAGCTTGTGGTTTCCAGGGTGAACGCGCCGTCGTTAGTGGTTTCTCCGATATTTACCTTGAGCGCCCCCTTCAAGTAATCAAGAAGCGACTTTGATCCCATGAGATGGCACGGGGGAGAATCGCAGAGACGTATAATGTTTCGTCCCCTCGGTTTTAAACTGAACATGGTATAGAAGCTTGCAACGCTGTGCACGTAGCTGTAAGGTACATTCAAGTAATCTGCGCATGAAATTATATCACTTTTGTCGAGATAATGCAGGGGGTTGTTATCCTGGAGATCATGGAGGATGTAAAGGATATTGTCCGGGGTTGGTTTGAACTTTCTTAGGATTGCCTCTTTGTCCACGGCAGGCGACCTCCTTTACCGTATTTAGATTGCAAATTCAGACACGGGGTTACCGTTCACCACGTGTTCCGCTACCACACGTTTGGTTTTCTCAACATTCATGTTACCGTAAACCACCGGGGGTTTGCCTTCCTCAAAGACCTCAACCATGGGTTCCTGGGAGGCAAGGCCTTTCTCGCCCGTCTGCGTTACGATCACATCGCCTAAGTTCCTCCGGCTGACTTCCTCAATAAACGTCTTGAGCACGTCTCGCGCGCCGGCGGCGATGCCGCTCGTGCCCATTCCAACGACAATCCTTATCCTTGCCTGTTTTTGTCTCAGTTCGACGTCTTTTTGAGCCTTTTCCCTGATTTTCTTGAGTTCTTCTAGATTCATCGACCCCTCCTTATAAGCTGAATTAATCTATTATGATTTACAGGTACGCGTCAAGATATTTAATGAAAAATTTCACTACCTCTGGATCGTTCAGAGGTACATCTCCGAGAGTGGCTCTCATGGCCGCCGTATCAAAGACTAACGCCTTCTCGTTGACCGCATAACTGAACAGAAAATCGATGCCGGGATTCCCCACAACGAGGACGAGAATGGTGTCCTTGAGTTTTCCCATGGGTGGCAGATCAGGATGGTTGAGTCGAAACGACGCCCATATGTCTACCCCGTGGCCCACCTCGCTCGTCAGAGAAAAACTCCCCCCGGTTGTCTCGGCGGTGCCCTTGAGCAGGGGAATGCCGAGCCCCACCTTTTTACCCGTCTTTGTTGAAAAGAAGGAATCCTGGACTTTCTTAATCATATCGCTATCCATGCCCACTCCATCGTCCTTGAAATGGAGGGTCAAGAGTGCTTTTTTCGGATCGGCCGTAATGGAAATCTCTATATGTTTGGCTTTTGCCGCTATCGCGTTCATCGCGATATCCATTACATGAGAGGCGATTTCATCCATCATAGGGTTCTTGCTCCCTCACCTGAGACGCCCCGCGCAATTGAGCGCTCGTTGTGCGCCGTATTAGGATCCACAATAGGGCTTCTCTCACTCATTTCTTTGCGCACCCAAAGTCTTTAATGCCCCTGCGATCTCGCGACAGGTGGGCTCATCCATCGTAAGCGTGATGCTTTTACGGCCGATGTCGGCCACGTAATGGGCGTCCGAAAAACTTACAAGCGGGATATTCTTTCGCATAACAAGGGGTAAAAGGCCTCGCGCACCCTCGGGGTTACGTACCTCAAGGGCATCGAAGGGGATATTTTCAGGCACGAATCCGATCTGACTTATAATGCTGAACGTAGCGCTGTCTATGTGCGAAGGGATTGCAAGCCCTCCCATAGATTTAATGAGATTGGCAGCGGTATCGATCGATATTTGCGCGGAATTGATAAGGAGCCTCGGCTCGGACCGGACAATCTCGTTCTCTGTGTCCACCACAATCTGGTCACCGTAGAAATCCACATCGTTTTCCACATCGGGCAAAAGATCGTAGACCTTCTTTTGAAAATCAAAGGCCACTTCGTATGTGTCAAAAATGGCAAGTAGATGTATCTCCTCGAGGGTCTGAAGTTCCATGCCGCAGAGCACGGTGAGACCCTGCATCTTGCCCAGTTTCTGCGCGTAGAAGCTATTTTCCGTCATGTTGTGATCGGTGATGGCGATGACGTGAAGACCTACCTCACGCGCTTTTTCAACGATGTTTCTCGGGGACATATCCAGGCTGCCACATGGGGAAAGCGTTGAATGGATATGAAGATCGCAGGAAAATACCCTCACGGGCCGCTAACCCTTCCTTAATGCGTTATAGATAAGCCCTGAGATCTCGAAGGCGGATTGCTGGCACCGGATCATGGCGATATGTTCTTCCTGCGCCTTATCTACGACGTCTTTATCGAGCTCGAGGCCGCGGGGGATAACGATGGCCGCAACATCCTTCAATTTCGCCACGCCGAGGATGTTAATGTGTCTCTGAATGGTAATCCAGACTGCGTCATCGCCGATGTTGGCTATGACATCTGAGAGCAAATCCGATGTGTATCCCGATCGTATCTCTCGCTCCATATTGGTATTGCCGGTGAGCACTTCAAGGCCAAGGGCACTGACTAATTGGGCGACCGTCATGATATCTTTCCTCCGCGTTTTTGAGATCTGCCGCTTGAATGGCATGGGCTTTCGGTCAATCTTCGTGACTTCTATTTCTTTTCTTGTTTTTTTGAATTATCTGCCATGGCCGGCGGTACGATCCTGGCCAGGTCAAGTATTTGTTCCGCCAGCGTCTTTACCCGTTCCCTCAGTTTGATGGCGCAATCGGTCTCGAAGGCCAGGCCTCGAATCATGTCCTCGGCGAATGCACGACAACTGGGCGAACCGCAGGCCCCACAATCGAGTCCCGGCAGCTCGTTCGTGATTTGATCGAGACGCTCCATCATAACCAGGGCCTTCGACACATCCTGGTCAAGTGTCATAATCGATTTAGGCACAATCGGCTCCGTTGATTCGAAATGCCCCTGCTCGTATATGCTTAAGAGGTCCTTTTCGCTGAAATAGGGCTCTTTCGGCGTACCGTTGCGCTTGATCAACTCTCTGAGTCTCACCCTGCCGACGAAGAGATTCTCGATATTCAACGGACCACCCACACATCCGCCGGTGCAGGCTTGCAGTTCGATGAAATCCACGTCTTTCAACTCGCCGCGCTCGATCTCCTCGAGAAGGCTGATCACATTATGGATACCGCTCACGGCAAGCGTTGTGCCCACATCGATGTTTTTCGATTCTCCGGTCACGTATCCCCAGGCCATTCCAAGATTGGTGGCCTTCTGTAACGGCCTCGCGCCTTTATGTTCCGGGTCTTTGCCAAGATTCTTGACCACGTCCTTATAGATGAGATTAACGCCGATCACCCCATTCACGGCCGAATGTTTGGTGGTCATGGGCTGTTTGACCTCTGTAACTTTGGCGGGACAGGGAGAAACGAAGAAGGCCCCGATCTCGTCATAGGCGATGCCGGTCTTTTTGACCGCCACTTCTTTGGCAAGTCTGGCCGCCACTTCCATGGGGGTGAGAACGTGTGTCGCCTGTTCGAGCAGGTCGGGAAACTTAATCTGCATGAGCCTGAGCACCGCGGGACAGGCAGAAGAAAAAACCGGATGCTTGCCCCTTCTCTCGGCGAGCTGGCGATGCACAATAAACGCTACGATCTCTGCGGCAAGGGCCACTTCATAGACTTCGTCGAACCCCACATGAACGAGGGCGCTCAGGATATCGTCCACATTGCCCAGGTCCTTAAACTGCGCGAAGAAGGACGGCGCCGGCAGGGCAATATTGTACTTGTATTCGGCGAGTCTCTCGAGCGTGTCGGTGAGCGCTATCTTTGCATGGTTGGGGCAGAACCTTATGCATTCCCCGCAGTCGATACAGCGCTCTTCCATGATGGTCGCCTTGCCGTCGTGCACGCGGATGGCCTCCATGGGACAACGTTTGATGCAGTTCGTGCAGCCCTTGCATTTTTCAACATCGAGTGTCACGGAATGAAAACGTTTCGACATACCTGCCTACCCTGAACTCTCGGGATCTTTGGGGCTGAAATAGACTTTTGCCTTGAGTGTGGTCCCCTGGCCGACCCGTGAATCGATGGTGAGTTCGTCAGAGCACTGTTTGATATTGGGCAGTCCCATGCCGGCCCCAAAACCCATTTCCCTCACCTCGTAAGGGGCGGTCGAATACCCTTCCTGCATGGCAAGGTCGATGTCGGGGATCCCTGCTCCCTGATCGCTTGTTTGAATGGACACGCCTTCCGCGTCGATTTGAACCGTGAGCAGTCCGTGGTGTGCGTGGATCGCCACATTCATAGCGGCCTCATAAATGATGATAGCTATTTTCTTTATGATATCCTGTTTCAGGCCTATCTGCTGCAACGTCTTTTTGACTTTGGAAGCGGACTCCCCTGCCATGAAGAAATTCTGTTCCCCTATGGGGAATTCCAGAGTGATCTGGGGTGTGTATTGCAGCGTGTCCACCATGGCAGAGCTTAATCAACGGGGATCTTCTTGTCGCCCCGGATACCGTTTGTGAAGAGCCGTCCGCAACATTCATAGATGAGGTGAGGAGTTGAAAGAAGTGGGACATTATTCAGCTTTCCGCTTTTGATGACCGCTTCTTCGGGCTTTTTTCCACCTACGAAGATCACGCCGCTTGCGTCCATCACCTGGGCGGTGTGTATGACATGCGCGTTCGTGAGCGACGTAATGAGCAGGGATTGGGGGTTAACGTAGAGCAGCATTTCGCTGATGAGGTCGCAGGCAAAACAGGCCTTTACTTCCCGATCAAGAGAATCGGCACAGCAGAGCACCTGTGCGTCGAGGATTTTTGCAATATCTTTCAGTTTCATATCTCAATCCGCTTGGTTAATTTCGCCGTCGGCCTCGCCTTAAGGTAATCAGGTCGGGCATACGGGGGCACCCTAACATATCAGGATTTCCCTGGCCTCTCCCTTACTGTCTTGCCCGGATTCGGAACGAATTTCTGCGAATATGTTTTGAAAGAGAAGAGATTCACCTGTGGAAAAAGTATAGATAAATTCTCAGCCGATGTCAAAGGTTTGTCTCGCCCGGAGAAAACGGGGTAGAACGTAAGCGAAGCCCAACCGCGTGGCTCATGAGGACATCGGGAGAAGTAGCCTCCCCGCATGATGAAGCGAGGGTCAATTCCGATTTGAAGCAGGTAAGGACCCCAAACCATGGCGCCCGGCGAATTTTAGCGATAGGGCTTGCAGGAGGAATCGATCACCGTTTATTACCGCAATCAACGCAAAAGACCCGAAAACCCTTGAATATTTACCGTGTTTTGTGCTAAAATAAGTGTAAGGAATTATGAATCTGCTTCGCACATGCCGCACCGGATTTTATCTCTTACCAATGCTGCAATAGAAGCTGCATAAACTGAATAACGAACCAAGAAGGAGGAAGTATGATTCACGGAACGCAACAGGATTTCTTCAACGCCACGGATTACTTTATTGACCGCAATATCCGCCAGGGCCGCGGCAATAAGGTTGCGGTGTATACGGAATATCGCAATTACACCTACAATGACATTCAAAAAATGGTCAATAAGACCGCAAATGGCCTGCGCGAACTGGGCGTTCGCGTTGACGATCGAGTCATGATTCTCATGCTCGACGTGCCTCAGTTCTATGCCATGTTCTACGGTGCCATTAAAATCGGGGCCGTACCGATCCCCGTTAACACCATGCTCACCCCTGAAGATTATGAGTATTACCTGAACGACAGCCGGGCGCGGGTGCTCGTGGTTTCGGAGCCGCTCGTTCCTCTGGTTATGAAGATCACGGGCGACCTCCGTTATCTGCGCGATCTTATCATTATCGATGAGAAACAGGGCGCCTTTATCCCGTTCAAACAGAAATACAGGCACGCACCCGAGACCATCAAGACGGAGTTTACCACCAGAGATGACGTGGCTTTCTGGCTTTATAGCTCAGGCTCAACCGGTTCCCCCAAGGGCGCCATCCATTCACACTATGATATGGTGGCCGTTTCAGAATCTTTCGGACAACACGTGCTTAAGCTCACTGAAGATGATATCCTGTTCTCGGCTGCACGGCTCTTTTTTGCTTACGGTCTCGGTAATTCCGGATACCTACCTTTTTCCGTTGGGGCATCTGTCATCCTCAACGCACAGGCGCCGAAGCCCGAAAGCGTTTTCGAATACCTCAAGCAATATCGCCCCACGGTGTTCTTCGGTATACCCACGCTCTACGGTCAAATGCTTGAGTACAAAGAGAAGGAAGACAAAGAGAAAGGGACGACCCCCGACCCGAACGGAAACCATGAACTCTCCTCGGTACGCATCTGCACCTCAGCCGGCGAGGCACTACCGCCTGACATACTGGTCCGCTGGAAGAAACGTTTCGGCATCGAAATCTTAGACGGCATAGGGTCCACGGAGATGCTCCACATATTCATTTCCAACCAGCCGGGAGACGTGAGGGCGGGATCCACCGGTAAACCGGTGCCGGGTTACGAGGTAAGACTTGTTGACGAGGAAGGCAGGGACGTTCCCAAGGGAGAAATAGGCATGCTCCTCGTAAAAGGTGGAAGCGCCGCGCAACAATACTGGAGAAAAAGAGAGAAGACGCGAGCAACCATGCAGGGTGAGTGGATCAATACCGGAGATAAGTATTATGAAGACCAGGATGGCTACTACTGGTGTGCCGGTCGCGGCGACGACATGCTGAAGGTGGGCGGTATCTGGGTCTCTCCTGTTGAAGTGGAGAATTGTATCATGGAACATCCCGCCGTGTACGAAGTGGCCGTGGTAGGTCATGCCGATGAAAAGGGTCTCGTCAAACCCAAGGCATTTGTGGTCCTCAAAGAAGGTCAGAAGGGAACAAAAGAACTGGCCAAAGAGATACAGCAGTGGGTCCTCGACAAAATGGCCAAGTATAAATATCCGCGCTGGGTTGAATTTGTTAAGGAGCTTCCCAAGAGTTCGACGGGTAAGATCCAGAGGTTCAAACTCCGCTAAGCCTTAGCGCAAAAAACCAATGAAATCATCAGCCCCTGTCACCAAACAGGGGCTGAATTTTTATCTTAAGGGTTGGGCGATCGGTATCGGTGTTTCTTTCGTGTCATCTTATCATCGACATTTCGGTGGTTTTTTTCTATAATGATACTCTTCCGTACCGTTCGTAACACTTGTGGTACCACCACATAATTGAAGGGGAAGACTTTGGCTACTCGCTCTGAAGAATCCGGATATTTGTTTCCAACCGTCAAGGATATTCCCAAACGGTTCGTTTTGCCCCATCCCATAGTGAACGTACGATATCTCGTCGGCGGCTCACTCAAGAGCTGGGACGGGCCGACAGAGGAAGTATTCTCGCCCATATGGGTTGAAGGCCCGATAGGCCCCGGTCCGCTAAAGCTCGGAAGTCATCCTCTTGTCAACGAGACTACCGCGTTAGAGGCCCTGGACGCGGCCTGCCACGCCTTCGACGAGGGCAAGGGCGTCTGGCCCTCTCTTTCCGCTACGCGACGGATCGAACACGTCGAGGCCTTCGTTTCCGCCATGAAACAGAAGAAAAGTCAGATCGCAAGGCTCATCATGTGGGAGATTGGCAAAACCTATGATGATGCAATCAAAGAATTCGATCGGACCGTTGCCTACATCCGGGGTACGATAACCGCACTGAGAAGGCAAGAGCGTAAGGCGAACCGAACAGTTTGTGAACAGGGCATCGTGGGAAGAACTAGACGGGCGCCGCTCGGGGTCGCGCTCTGTATGGGGCCCTTTAATTATCCCCTTTATGAAACGTTCACCTTTGTCGCTCCAGCGCTCCTCACCGGAAACACGGTCATTTTCAAACCCCCGAGATACGGGTCTCTCATTTTCGCCACGCTTCTCGAGGCGCTCTGCGATGCCTTTCCGCCCGGAGTTGTGAACCTGATCTTCGGGGAGGCCCGGAGGATAATACCGCCACTTATCAGATCAGGCCGGGTCGATGTGCTCGCCTTTATCGGCACCAAACACATAGCCGATCAATTGAAAGGCTTCCATCCGAGGCCACAGCGATTGACGAGCATCCTGGGTCTCGAGGCCAAGAACCCTGCCATCATACTTCACGACGCTGATCTCAATGTAACGGTCAGGGAATCTGTTATGGGGGCGCTCGGCTTTAACGGCCAGCGCTGCGCTGCGCTAAAGATATTCTTCGTGCACAGAAGTATTGTCGAGGATTTCCTCAAAGGCATGAGCCACGAAATGGAAAAGCTCAAATCCGGTATGCCCTGGGAAAAGAACACATTCATAACGCCTCTTATCGAACCGGACAGGGCAGCATACTTAACGCAACTTGTACAAGACGCCACCCGGTTGGGAGCAAAAATCCTCCGCGGCTCCCATCCCGACAGGAATCTTCGCCTCTATGAGCCCGCGATCCTCTATCCGGTAAGTAAGAACATGAGGATTTATCACGAGGAACAGTTCGGTCCCCTCATTCCTGTTGTGCCCTACGACGATATCGAAGAACCGCTGCGGTATGTGAGCGCCTCCGGTTACGGACAACAGGCAAGCGTCTTCGGGAGAGACGCGGAGGCGCTCGCTACACTCGTCAACCACCTGTCCCACCAGGTGAGCAGGATAAATATAAACTGCAAGTGCCAACGAACGCCCGATGAGTTCCCCTTTACCGGGAGAAAGGATTCGGCTCAAGGCGTTCTTTCGATCTCCGAGGCCCTTCTCGCTTTCACAACCCCCTTATGCATCACCACACGAAACACGGCGCCGGACAGCGGGCTATTCTTTAACGTAACCGGAGAGAAAACCCCGGTCTGAGTCTCGTTCCCGGCTCATCGGTGTGGCGCTTAATGGAAAGGTTGGCTATTTCCTCTTGATCTCGGCGAGCAATTTCATGAGTTCGCCCGCCTCGGGAGAGTTGATCCCATATCGGGACACGGCCTTTTCGAGGTTGGTCCGCGCGAGGGAGAGATTACCCGTGGCTAAATAGTATCTGCCGAGATACTCGTATCCGTGCGCCTCCTGACCGGTGCGGCCATAGAGCATACCGAGCCGGTAATATATCTCCGGAAAGATGGTCCCGTAAGTAGTAAGTCCCTTGAGGGACGAAATGGCGGCATCGTTTATCCCCAAGCCATCATACGCCTTAGCGAGAAAGAAGTGCTCGATCGGATCCGTGCCATTTTTCAGCACCTCAACGGCTTCCCTGAACTTCCGGGCATTGACGAGCATCTCTCCGAGGAAAAGGCTCTTAAAGGCCGACCCGTTCTCTCCCGCGATCCGAACCGACGCTTCGCTGTCGCCCTTTAGGGCGTATATGAGGCTCACCGCATAGTTGTTAACCGGGTTGTCTTTGTCTTTCAGGTAGCGGTTCGCAAGCATATCGTCGATACTTGTACCCGGTGGCCGGTGAAGGATGTTCGCACGTACGACGAGGTAAGGAAAGAACGGCCAATCGGGAACCACTCTGTTTACGCCCCATATGCTCTCAAGGGCCACGATCCTTGCTTCGTGATAGGGGTGGGTGAGTAGATATTGGGGAAGCATTTTATCGCCGCCCGTTCCCGTTGCCCGGAGTTTTTTGAGAAATTCAACGGTACCCAGCGGGCCGTATCCGGTCTTGTCTGCGATGATCGCGCCCTCTCTGTCGGCCTCTTCCTCGTCTTCACGGGTGAATTGCAGCGACATGGCCTGGGCGCCGGCTGCGCCTGAGGTGATAACAGCTGCGGGCGTCTGACCCGCGCCGACAAGCATGCCGAGGAGCATGGTGGAGAGCATTCCGATATTGATGTATTTCTGCTTTTCCATCATTTTGGCCACATGCCGTTTCTTGATATGACCAAACTCATGTGCAAGCACGCCGGCCAATTCCTCCTCTTTGTCACAGAGGGCTATAAGGCCTGTGGTCACATACACATACCCGCCCATGGTCGTGAACGCATCGAGCATCGGCGCATCGATGATTGTGAGCGTAACGGAAAAAGGCAGGGCCGCTTTGGCCTCCAGCTTCTCTTTGATCGTATTGAGGTATAGCGAGATATACGGATCGTTATTCACCGGAGCAGACCGCACGATCTCCCGATAGATCTCTTTTCCGTATTTTCTTTCTTCGTCGTCGGTAATGGCGAGCACTACTGAGGAACACGCGAACCAAAGAATCAGCGTGGCGGTGAATATTGTTTTGTATGGAACCTTCATCAGATACGGTTGGCTTTTCTGGTCTTCTTCGCTCTGATCTTCTTTATGGCAGGGATCTTGGGTCCTCTCTTTGGCCGGTAAGAGGCGAGGCTCGGCGAGCCTGCTCTTGCAAGACGCAATTCCCGGTCGGTAGGCAGCACTGTGTAAAGGTTCTTCAGTATCTCCACGCTGTCGCCCCAGAGATTGCGGCTTCCGAGTAAGGCGAGAATGTAAACCCTCCCGTCTTTTTCAAAAGCACCCACGTAGCTGTGTTTGGACGATCTCGTATAGCCCGTCTTGCCGCCGATAGTGGGTTCGAAACAGAACAGCAGTCGATTGTGGTTCTTATACTCCACGCGTCGCGGGGTGTCCTGAAAAAGAAAATATCTCGTGGTAATCAGTTCCATAAACCTCTTGTCCAGGAGAGCCTCTTTGAAAATCAGCGCAAGATCGTAACATGTGGTGTACTGATCAACGGCCGGCAGTCCCGAGGCATTCTCGAAGTGCGTGTCCGTTGCGCCGAGCTGTGCCGCCCGCTCGTTCATCATGACTGCAAACCTTTGTTCGGTTCCCCCCACATACGTTGCAAGCGAATAAGCGGCATCGTTGGCCGACTCTACCATGGCGCCCTTCATAAGATCCCAGGACTTATACTGCTTTCCCGGAACAAGATTCATTTTTGACCGGGGTATTTTGAGGACCGCCCTATCGGGGGTGATGGGCTCGTTTCCTTCCAGTTTTTCCAGGGCAATAAGCGTTGTCAGGACCTTTGTTGTGCTTGCCGGCGCAAGTCTTTTGTAATAGTCCCTTCCGGCTATGATCTCAAGACTATCCTTCTCTATGAGAATATAGGACGGTGCCGTAATGGGGCCATTTGACTCGACCGCGTGAAGGGTAAAAGGAAAGAGCAAAAATAGGACCAGAACAAAACGCATCGTAATCATTCTAACCTATTTGATCTTTTCTGACAACCGGTTTTGAAGCATATCTACCGATTTCCCTTCCTTTTGGGCGAGTTTTCTTATAAAATTATGCATGGTTTTTGTGAAGAGAGCAGTTAATGGTGTGTCCCTTGTTAGTCTCAGCCTTTTAGTCGCCGCTGCGATTTTAGTCGCTATCGCGCCCGTGTGCCACGCTGTGGGCGATGTGGGGATTGTCATAGAGCGGGCACAGCCGGGCCAAATCGAAAAATGTCCTTACTGCGGTAAGTTCATCAACGTGAAGACGATCCACACTGATGCGGAGAAGATAGTCAAAACGAAACTGGAGCAGGCATTGACGAGGCACGGTGTGGGATTTAAAGAGGGCAAAGAGAAGCAGCCTTACATTAACGTGCTTATTTACCGATTCCAGGAGAGACAGGGTGGCAATTTCTCCGTGGAAGGGCCGGCAAGCATCGGTCTCCATATGCATCTTATCGAAAGCAACGTTGTGAAGCGAACATTTGTTTTTGACGAAGACCAGCAGGCATTGACGCAGAACATACTGAATATTGGCAAGTTCCTCAAAAGAGGTGCCAGATGGATCACCATGGATGAACTTGCTCAGGAAGGGATCGATGCGGGGACAGATTATCTCCTCGAGATATTGCAATGAAAGCACTTTTCGCAATGGACCTCATGGGCGGCAAAAGCGTAAGGCTCATGAAAGGCGATTTCACCAAGGTCACCGTCTATAGCGACAACCCTGTAGAAAAAATCCAAGAGATGATACAAAGGGGTGCCCGTGATTTCCATATCATAGATCTTGACGGGGCGAGGATGGGGCGGAAGGTACACCATAAGGTCATAGAACAGATAAGACAAATGGTGACAGGTTACATGGAAGTGGGCGGAGGCGTGAGAGAGCTCGAGGATATCAATTATTATCGCGATATGGGGTTGAACGGCATCATCGTGGGCACGAGAGCTCTCGAGGATGACGCGTTTTTCAAGGCTTTAGGCGCCTTCGGCAACATTATTCTCGGACTTGATCTTTTTCAAGGAAAGCCCATGGTTCGAGGCTGGAAGAGGGCCGTGAATAGAGACGTTGAGGAAGTTCTTGACGCCGCCAAACAAACTGGCGTCATGGCCGTCTTATGTACAAGCATAGAACGGGACGGCATGCTCACAGGTCCCGACTATGCCGGTCTTAAGATGCTCGCGGCCATAACAGACCTCCCTCTTATCGCCTCCGGAGGCGTGACGACGATTGACGACGTGAAGCGGCTTAAAGATACGGGGGTCTTTGCCACGATTCTCGGAAAGGCGGTCTACGAGGGCCTGATTAAAATCGAAGAGGCAATCGCCTATGCTGACTAAAAGGATCATCCCCTGTCTCGATGTGAAAGAAGGCAGGGTGGTAAAAGGCACCAATTTTCTTGAGCTCAAGGACGCCGGCGACCCCGTGGAAAATGCCAAGGCATATGAGGAACAGATGGCTGATGAGCTCTGTTTCCTCGACATAACCGCATCTCATGAGAAGCGAAAAACCATCATAGATGTGGTCGAGAGAGTCGCCCACGAGGTCTTCATGCCGCTCACCGTGGGCGGAGGCATCACGAGTATCGATGACATCCGTCAGACCTTGCGCGCCGGGGCAGATAAGGTGACTGTCAATACAGCCGCCGTGGAGAGGCCTTCCTTCGTCAGGGAATCGAGTGAGATCTTTGGAAGCCAGTGTATCTGCGTGGCCATTGATGCCAAGCGCCGAGAAGAGGGCTTTGAAGTTTACACATATGGGGGGCGTAAACCCACAGGGGTAGATGCCGTTCAATGGGCAAGACGCGTGGAAGAGCTCGGCGCCGGGGAGATCCTCCTCACGAGCATGGATAGGGACGGCACCAAGATAGGGTTTGACATCGAGTTGACGAGGACCATCTCTGAATCCGTACGTATACCGGTTATCGCCTCCGGTGGTGTAGGCACGCTTGAACACCTCTATGAGGGCCTGGTTGACGCAAAGGCGGACGCGGTGCTCGCTGCATCGATCTTTCACTACCGGGAATTCACAGTCATCGATGCAAAGAGATATTTACGTGAGCGAGGCGTCAACGTCAGGCTGTAAGCGTAAGCCGGGGCGTCTTACGGGTACGAGATAAAATCCGTTCTTAACGAACAATAATGATTACAGGAGAATCCATGGAAGAGAATGTTAAGTGGGATGATCGAGGACTCGTGCCGGTCGTGGTGCAGGACTTCACAACCAAGGATGTTCTTATGGTGGCCTACATGAATCAAGAGGCGTTTGACCTCACCCTCAAAACCAATAAAGCACACTATTATTCGCGGTCAAGAAAGAAGATATGGCTCAAGGGAGAAACGTCCGGACATACACAGGAGATCAAGTCTGTCCGCATGGATTGCGACGAGGACGCCCTGCTCATTGTAGTCGACCAGAAAGTAGCTGCCTGCCATACGGGATACTGGAGCTGCTTTTATCGTATCTGGAACAATGGATGGAAAGTCGTGGGCAAGAAAATATTCAACGAGAAAGAGGTCTATGGGGATACAAAGACCGCTCACTAGGCTCCTTGAGAGCGTTGTAACATGCTTATATGTGGGATATCTTCCATTGGCGCCGGGCACATATGCGTCGGCGCTCGCTGCGGCTGCCATCTATCTTTTTCCTTCGGTCTTTGGCAATATGCTTTTCGTGGCCTCTTTCGTTCTTTTTTCCATGATATCCGTTGAGCTTTATCCCTACGAGGGCCGCGACCCCGGCTACATCGTGATCGATGAGCTCGCAGGCATGTGGGTTACGCTAGCCGGCCACAGAATAACCCTTCTCAGGACAGTCATCGGTTTCGCCCTTTTCAGACTTTTTGATATTGCCAAACCATTTCCCATAAGGCATGCGGAGCGGGTCAAGGGAGGCGCCGGCATAGTGGCCGATGATGTGATCGCAGGGGTCTTTGCGAGTCTCATTCTTGCAGTGCTTGGACGGTACCTGTGACGTTAGAGGAAAAGATCGGTGAACGTTTAAGCAAGGGGTCTCTCACGGTGGGGCTCGCCGAGTCCTGCACCGGGGGGCTCGTCGCGGAAAGGCTTACCCGTGTGCCGGGCGCTTCTGACTATTTTGAAGTGGGCGTTGTTACGTACAGCAATAGATCGAAGACGAGGCTGATTGCCGTACCCCAGGAGGTGATCGCCGAGAACGGCGCAGTGAGCGCCATTGTAGCCGAGTTCATGGCGCGAGGCGTGCGCGAGATGGGGGCGGTTGATATCGGTCTTTCCATAACCGGCATTGCGGGGCCCTCCGGAGGAAGCCCCGAGAAACCCGTGGGAACGGTATTTATGGGACTTGCCACAGAAAAAGGGGTATATGCAAAGAAACTTTCCTTGGCCGGCAGCAGACAGGAGATCCGATACCAGGCCTCGGAAGAGGCCCTGCTCATGCTTCTCGATTACCTCGAAGGCAGGCCCCTGTGAGAGCCTTTCTCGCCCTTGAACTTCCTGCCGAGATAAAAGAGTATCTGGCGGTCTACACCAGGAACCTGTCGAAGAGCATCCCTCAAGTAAAATGGGTCAAGCCCGAAGGGCAGCACGTAACGCTCAAGTTCTTTGGTGAGATCGCAGAGGACAGGGCACAGGAAATAGGGGCGGCGCTCGCGGGCCTGGAAAAGAATCACGTCTCTTTTATCGTCGGCCTGAATAAGACCGGTGCCTTCCCCGATCTCAAGCGGGCCAGGGTCATCGTGGTTTCTTTTCAAGAAGGGGTTGACAATGCACAGGCGATATTTCATGATATAGAAAACCGGCTCTCTACCCTGGGAATAGAAAAGGAAAAAAGGCCATTTATCCCTCATGTTACCCTGGGAAGAATAAGGGTGCCGGCACCGTTATTAAGAAGAGATATGCTTCCTCTAGAAGAAAAAAGGTTCTTTTTGGAGAGCCTTGTTCTTTACCGAAGCACCTTAACGCGGGAAGGGGCAACATATACGCCGCTTCAAATAATTAAACTTGAAAGGAATCTTGAATGAAAAAGGGAGGCAGCGACGTGAAAGAAGATACGAGCAAGAGGGAAGAAGGCAACAAGACAAAGGCCATAGACATGGCGGTGACCCAGATCGAGCGGCTCTTCGGCAAAGGCTCTATCATGAAGCTCGGCGAGAAGCCAATTGAAGCGGTCCCCGTGGTCTCCACAGGCTCTATCGCCCTCGACATAGCTCTGGGAATCGGCGGTCTTCCCAGGGGACGGGTCATTGAGATTTACGGCCCTGAGGCCTCAGGCAAGACGACCCTCGCGCTTCAGGTCGTTGCGGAAATACAGAAGCAGGGGGGCGCCGCTTCCTTTATCGATGCGGAACACGCACTCGATGTGGCCTATGCCAAACGCATAGGTGTCAATACGGATGACCTTCTGATCTCGCAACCGGACACAGGAGAACAGGCCCTTGACATTACAGAGATCCTGGTGAGAAGCGGAGGTGTGGACATCGTGGTGGTGGACTCTGTGGCGGCGCTCGTGCCCAGAGCGGAGATTGAAGGCGAAATGGGGGATGCGCACATGGGGCTGCAGGCCCGGCTCATGTCTCAGGCGCTCCGCAAGCTGACGGCAACGATCAGTAAGTCCATGACTACCGTAATCTTTATCAATCAGATCAGACAGAAGATCGGGATCATGTTCGGAAATCCCGAAACCACTACCGGTGGTAACGCCTTGAAGTTCTATTCGTCTGTTCGCCTGGACATCAGACGCATCGCATCCATAAAGGACGGGCAGGAGGTCGTTGGCAGCAGAACCCGGGTGAAGATCGTGAAAAACAAGCTGGCCCCGCCTTTTAAAGAGGTCGAATTTGATATCATCTTTGGTCAGGGTATATCACGGGAGGGTGACGTTGTGGACCTTGCCACCGATATGGGCATCATGGAAAGAACGGGGACATGGTACTCTTATGGTGATTCCAGGATCGGCCAGGGACGCGAAAACGCCAAGGAATTTCTCGCCAAGCACCCCGATATCATGAAAGATATAGAAAAAAAGATTCTCGCGCAGGTAGAGATGAAGAAAGGTGAGGCGTGACATCAAGAGAGATTAGAAAGAAATTCCTCGAGTATTTTGCCCAGAGGGGCCATACGATAGTGCCCAGTTCTTCGCTTCTGCCGGAGAAAGATCCCACCCTGCTTTTCGTGAATGCGGGCATGGTCCAGTTCAAAAACCTGTTTCTCGGGGTTGAAACGAGACCGTACACCCGGGCCACGACCTGCCAGAAATGTGTAAGGGCCGGCGGCAAACATAATGACCTGGAGAATATCGGAAAGACGCTGCGTCACCACACGTTCTTCGAAATGTTGGGCAATTTTTCTTTCGGCGACTATTTCAAAAAAGAGGCCATCGCATATGCCTGGGAGTTCCTGACGAGCGAGCTTAACCTCGACAAGGCTAAGCTATGGATAACCATCTATAAGGATGACGCCGATGCGGGCCGCATCTGGAGAGACCTCGGCGTTCCCGAAGACCGGATTGTGCGGCTCGGGGAGAAAGACAATTTTTGGTCAATGGGTGATGAAGGTCCGTGCGGTCCGTGCTCCGAGATCATCTACGACCTGGGGCCGGGTGTTGGGTGCGCCACGCCCGATTGTAAGGTCGGATGTGATTGCGACAGATATCTCGAGATATGGAACCTCGTGTTCATGGAGTTTGACCGGTTAGCCGACGGACAGATGAAGAAACTGCCCAAGCCATCCATCGATACGGGCATGGGGCTCGAACGGATTACATCGATTATGCAAGGCAAGATCGGCAATTACGACACCGACCTCTTCGTCCCCATTATCAAACGACTCGAAGACATATCGGGTCATGCTTATGGCGAGAACCAGAAGACGGACACTGCCATGCGGGTCATCGCCGATCATGCACGGGGGGCAACCTTTATCATTAACGATGGCGTTCTTCCCTCAAAGGAGGGCAGGGGCTACGTGCTCCGGCGCATTATCAGAAGGGCCTTGAGATATGGTAAGAAGCTCGGCATTGAAAAGGAGTTCCTGTATGACCTGTCCAGGACCGTTGTCGATAACATGGAGTCGGTCTATCCGGAAGTAAAGAATAACCATGCCTACATCGTCCGGGTGATTCGAGGCGAGGAGGAGCGGTTCGTCGAAACCCTGACCATGGGCATGAAGCTCTACGAGGAGTTCGCCGACACGCTTAAGCAAAAAGGACAAAAGATCATACCGGGTGACGTCGTCTACAAGCTCTACGATACCTATGGATTTCCCCTGGACCTCACAACGGACATGGCCGAAGAGGACGACCTTTCTATTGACCGGAAGGGTTTTGAGGAGGCCTCCCGTGACCAGAAGGTCCGATCGAGAACGGGTTCGAAGATAAAGGGCGAGGAGTGGGACCGGGGCCATCTGAATATTCTGAAGGAAGGCATTACCAGCTTTTTTACCGGCTACAAACTGGTGAGTGACACGGCCACCCTTGAAAGGATCCTGATCGGAGAAGAGCTCGTTCAAGCGATAAGCGCAGGCGAGGAGGGCGAGCTTTTCTTCAGCCAAACCCCATTTTACGCTGAAAGCGGCGGCCAGGTGGGTGACGAAGGCTTGGTGAGCACGCCTTCAAACGGGGCAGAGGCGCGTGTTTTTGAGGTGAAAAAGATAAAGGCGGACCTTTTTTCTCATAAATGCCTTGTTGAAAAAGGGACCTTCAAAACCGGTGATACCGTTCGACTGAACGTGGATATTGAAAAAAGAAAGGGCGTGTCGAGAAACCACACGGCCACACACCTTCTCCACTATGCCCTGCGGAGGGTCCTGGGCGATCACGTCAAGCAGTCCGGTTCCCTTGTGGATAAAGAAAGGTTCAGATTCGATTTTACCCATTTTGAGGGTATGGCCGAGGGAGAGATTGCCCGCGTTGAAGAAATCGTCAACGAAAAAATCATGGACTGCGTCGACGTAAGCGTGGATGAAAAAGACCGCGACGCGGCGCTCCGTGAAGGCGCCACGGCCCTGTTTGAGGAAAAGTACGGGGAGAAGGTCCGGGTTATTACCATCGGTGACTTCAGCAAGGAGCTCTGCGGAGGCACTCATGTGAGGAACACCGGCGAGATCGGCTGTTTGTACATCGTTAGTGAAAGCTCTCTTGCCTCGGGGGTCCGCAGAATTGAGGCCACGACCGGCAGCGGGGCGCTTTCCTACAAGAGGAAGATCGAAGGCACGCTGAAAGCCGTCTCGAAAAGAACCAACACCGAGATCGAGCGCGTGGAAGAAAGGGTGGAGGGACTTTTTAAGGAACTCGACGCCAAAGAAAAACAGATCGACCATCTGAAAGAAGAGATTATGCTCTATGCGATTGACGAGGCGATCGAGCGTGCGCCACAGAAGAAGGGCGCCAAGATAGTTTCCTTGTTTCTGGCCGGAGCAAAAGCCGACGACTTGAGGAAGGCGTCCGATATGGTCCGCAGTAAGGTAAAGGCATGCGTAGTTATCGCGGCCTCTTCGGGCGAGGACGATAAGGGGCTTCTTGTTGTTGCTGTGAGCAAAGACGCCCAGAGTACCCATAACGCAGGAAAGATACTGAAAACCATGGCCGAACGATACGGGGGCAAAGGGGGCGGCAGCCCTCATATGGCCCAGGGCGGGTTACCGGCCGGAAAAATAAAAGAAGCTTTAAAAAACCTTGACGATCTTTTTGATAACGGGTAATATGTGAGACAGGTATGATGCGCAAATATGCCGACAATCTCCGTAATGTCAGTCTCTTTTCGACCTTAAAAGAGAATCAGATAGACACCATATCACACATACTATTCGTAAATTCGTACTACAGAAATCAGGTGATCTTTCAGGAAGGTGAAACCGGAGACGCCCTTTTTATCGTGCTCAAAGGCAAGGTGCGGGTCTGCCTCTATGATGAAGAGGGGAGAGAATACATCCTTGATGTAATCAACAAGGACGGCTTCTTCGGCGAGCTCGCCTTGATCGATGAGCTGCCCCGGTCCGCAAATGCTATCGCCATGGAAAGCTCCGAGCTCCTCATCATCAGAAGGCCCGATTTTCTGAAAATCCTCATAGAAAACCCCACAATCACCATAGAAATCTTGAAGGTGCTCTCGCGCCGCTTACGCATTGCCGACGAGAGAATCCGCTGGCTCGCCTTTCTGAACGTGGAGGGTAGGATTCTCAAGTTTCTCCTGGAGATCGGGGCAAAGTCCGGTGTGAAGGTCAAGGACTACATTGTTATCGAAAAGGGACCGACCCAGATTGAGATCGCCAATTCGTGCGGCTGCTCAAGAGAGACTGTTTCAAGGATGTTGGCATCGCTTATCAAAAAGGGGTTTATCAGCGTGATGCGTCGCCAGTATACGCTAAACCCGGGTTCCCTGAAATTCTAAAGCAGATCATTCTCCAAAACTTCCGGCATGGAGACCTATGGCAAGGTACCTGTTTCGTTGACAAACTAACAGGGGATACAATAAGATTTAGTTTATCGGTGGTAAGCACGGAGGAATTGAGGTAGTGGCGCAGAGTCGAAAGCAGGACGACAAAGAACAGGAACTCAGGATCCTCCACGAGATCGCCAAGGACTTCAGTGATGATCTCAGCCTGAATCAGCTTTTGAGACGCATCGTGGACACGATCATCAACTTCGTGAAGGTGGACTCGTGTCTCATCTATCTCTATGACAAGCAGAATGACGAGCTCATCCTGACCGCCTCAAGCGATCCGGAAATAAAGGCCCTCGGAGATTTGCGGCTCAGGATGGGAGAGGGCGTGACCGGATGGGCGGCCAAGGAAAAGAAACCCGTTGCCCTGTCCAGGGAGGCTTACAAAGATAAAAGGTTCAAGGCTTTTGCTTTTCTGAAAGAGGATAAATACGAGGCCCTCCTCTCGGTTCCGATCCTTTCCAAAAACGAGATCGTTGGCGTCATGAATCTGCAACACAAGAAGGAGCATCTCTATCCCGAAGACCAGATCAAACTCCTCTATACTATCGGAAGGTACCTTGGAAGCGCCATACGCAACGCCATAATTCACGACGATGTTTTGAAGAAGGCTAAACAGCTCGATTTGCTTTCTGAGGTTTCACGGACCATAGTTTCCGATCACTATCTCAAGGAAATACTGCAACTTATCGTGGCCATGACAGCGAAAGTCATGGACTCAAAGATATGTTCTATCATGCTCCTTGATGAGAAGAAGGAAGAGCTTGTCATCTCCGCCACTCAGAGCTTGAGTAGCGATTACGTCAACAAACCCCATCTCAAGGTGGGGCAGTCCATAAGCGGCCGGGCAGTTTCGGAAAAGAAACCGATTACGGTGCTTAATGTGACCAGGGAGCCTGGCTACATGTACCCTGATGTTGCGAAGAAAGAAGGTGTGGTGTCCCTCCTTTCTGTTCCCATGATGATCAAAGACAGGGTCATTGGCGTGATCAACAGCTATACGAAAAGCGAGCATGTTTTCAGAAAAGAAGAAGTTGACATCCTGCAGGCCGTTGCTAATCAGGCTGCGGTTGCTATTGAGAACACCAACTTAAACCATGAAATCCTCGCCGCCAAGGAGGCCCTGGAGTCGAGGAAAATTATTGAGCGGGCCAAGGGCATTCTCATGAGGGAGATGAATCTTACTGAGGATGAGGCGTACAAAAAAATACACAAAAAGAGCATGGACATGAGAAAGACCATGAGGGAAATCGCAGAGGCTGTTATCCTCGCTTCGGATATGAGGAAGAAGGCTTAAAACGGGTGTGGAAAAGGTTGATTCCGGCTGCTCAACAGGGTGCGTGCTTAGCCGGTATAGAGCGGCGCAAAAACACGAGAGGACAGGGGCGTCCCAATCGCGAGAGGTGGTTTGAGGCGCCCTTTTTATTTCTTTTTATGCTTACGGTGGTGAAATCATGATGCGTATTGCGTTAGCCCAGATGAACAGCACGGTGGGCGACCTTGCGGGAAATTGCGCCAAGATTATTGACGTTATAGAAGAGGCGCGAGCCGCTCTTTGTGATGTCGTTGCTTTTCCCGAACTGGCGCTCACGGGATATCCCCCCGAAGATCTACTCCTTAAGGCGGGTTTTGTCGACGATAACCTGAAAACGCTTGACCATCTGGCGCGGCGGGTGGGAGATATAACGGCTATTGTGGGTTTTGTTGACAGGCAAAAGGGGGCGCTTTTTGATGCTGCTGCCATCATGCATCGGGGCACTATAAAGGGCGTCTGCCACAAACAAATTCTGCCCAATTATGGTGTCTTCGATGAGAAGAGGTACTTCGCTTCAGCAGGACCTGCCCGTGTTTTTCAGCTCAACGGGGCCATATTCGGGGTGAGCATCTGCGAGGACATATGGCACAGACAAGGCCCGGTGAGGGCGCTTGCCGCGAACGGCGCCGGGCTGGTGTTCAACATCAACGCCTCTCCCTATCATTCCGGAAAGATCGCCCTGAGGGAAGATGTGGTAAGAGAACGCATAGCAGAAAGCCATGTCTACGTCTGCTATGTCAACCTTGTGGGCGGACAGGACGAACTTGTATTTGACGGCCAAAGTTTTGTCATGGACAAGAAAGGTTCTATAGTCGCTAGGGCTCGCGCCTTCACCGAGGATTTGCTCATCATGGATATTCCGGTCGGCGCCCTTAAGAGGAGAAAGAGAAAGATCGCCCTCAAGGGACTCCCGAGGGTGCCCCTTGTATCGCTCTCAACCAGGGGGTTAAGAGCAAACAGGGATGCCGTCGCTACCCGGAAAGCCAAGGCCTTAGACCCTGTAGCTGAGGTCTACGAGGCCCTCGTACTTGGGCTTCACGATTATGTGACTAAGAACGGTTTTAAGAAAGCCGTCATCGGCCTTTCGGGTGGTATTGATTCAGCGCTCGTCGCAGTCCTTGCTGCAGATGCCCTTGGCAGCCAGAATGTTGCCCTTGTGTTCATGCCTTCTCAATACACATCCCGGGAGTCTTACGAGGATGCCGAAAAGCTCACCCATAATCTCGGAATAGAATTACTCTCCGTATCCATTCAGGAGATCTACAAGGCCTACATCTCTACGCTCGCGGGATTCTTTTCGGGACTGAAAGATGACATTACCGAGGAGAACATCCAGGCGCGAATTCGCGGAAACATCCTTATGGCACTGTCAAATAAATTCGGCTGGCTTGTGCTGACCACGGGTAATAAGTCTGAAATGAGCGTAGGCTACGCAACCCTTTATGGGGACATGGCGGGTGGTTTTGCTGTTATCAAGGATGTACCCAAGACGCTCGTTTACAGGCTTTCTCTCTACCGAAATTCCCTGGGCCCTGTGATACCTGAACGCATACTTACAAAGGAACCCACAGCCGAGTTGAAGCCCAATCAGAAAGATCGCGATTCCCTTCCTCCTTACGAACACCTTGACCGGATTTTGAAGGGCTACGTCGAGGAA
>DATKMQ010000076.1 GCA_035541755.1 Syntrophorhabdaceae bacterium | reverse complement strand
TCATATCCCCGCCTGCCTTTGAGAGTCTCGATACAAGCTGATCGAGTGTGGCAATACCGTCCACAAGCCCAGCTTCTATAGACTGCCGGCCGATAAAGATCCTCCCGTCCGCCCAGGGAATATCACCGTTCTCCGGGATCGGAAGGGCGGGCCTGAATCCGGCCACTGCATCCGCAAAAACCGTGTAGTAATAATTAACCTCATCCTGCATATATCTTCTGCCCTCTTTGGAAAGCGGGGCATACTCGGAGGCAATGCGTTTGTACTTGCCCGCGTAGACCTCAGTCGTCTTGATGCCGAGCTTTGCTTCGTATTGACTGTAGTCAACGTGAGTGGCCACGACGCCGATGGAACCAACCCGGGCGGTATCGTTATTGATGTAGACCCTGTCCGCCGCGGCGCCGATCCAGTAAGCGGCTGACGCCATGGTGCCATCGGTATAGGTAAGGATCGGTTTTGAGCCCAGGTTACTCGCTTCATTGATCGCGGAGGCGAGCTCCGCCGTGCCGTCTACTGTTCCTCCGGGAGAATCAACGATCAGAATGATGCCGGTGACGGCGTTGTCTGCCATGGCCTGGCGGAAATCTCTAAGCGCGATCTCCGTAGAAATGCCCCCGGATACCTTGGAGAAGAGGTTCATCCTCTTTGTCACGATGCCGGAAAGCTCGATGAGCGCGATGCCGTTCACGACCTGGTAGGGCTTTTGCTCGTTGTCTAAGGCGTGGCCAACCTTCTCTTCAACCGCGCTAATGTCGATACTCTCGCCGCGCAGGTGCGCGGAGTAGATCGCCTGTATTTCGGCGAGCTTGTCGGACCGGCCGGTCTCCCGGTTATATTCTATCGCCCAGGGGCTTGTGAGCACGTCAATTATTCTCAAGTGCGCCTCCTTGATTTTTGTTTTTTGCGGTGGTGTCTTCCAGATCTCGCCCGGTCTGTCCGCTGGCGAGCGCCGAGATTCTTCCATGAATGACGTTATTTGCTTGTTGTAGGCCCGCCGAAAGAATTGCAATTCGCTCTGTTCGCTCGTCGATTGACAGGGGTATTGACCGGCGAGTATCACGGCGGCGATCGGCGTTTTCCCTCATGCGCGCATTCCGCTCGTCTTTATAGCCATCATCTGGCCCCGAAGACGCTTGAGCACGCCGACAAAGTCGGCAATCGGGGTCAACGGATTGGCGTTGTACTCTTCGAGAAGCAGGTAAAATTCGTCTGTTGCTGGGAATGAGAAAATGACCCTACCGGCTACCAATTTCAATTCGGGGAAAATATTCCGGGCTTGGAGCCAAGCCGCTACGTGGATGTCTTGTATACCTACCCTCTTGTTCTCGTCCATGTGCCCGCTCCTTTGCTATCCGTGCGCGCCGCCTGATACCATCGGCAGCTTTCGCCGGACGTCGCTATAAGGTTATGTATACTTCAAGTTTCATGCTGCCTCTGATACAGAACCAGACCATAGGCTCGTAACCACACAAAAACTAAGGAGAACAAATTACGTTTTTGTTAAGAGATTCAGTTCAAGCAGATTCGGGGAAATATCTTTATATTTGGTAGGTTTTTCCAGAACACGATGGAAAATTGGAAATCTGTCTTAGAGCCCCGCTGGGTACGTGCTCGAACTTTCAGGAATTGGAAATGAGTTTAGGCTTTGTTCCAGAGTCTCCGGATGGCTTGATTGGCCCGGACATCTGGCTTTTTTATTAGCCTGGCTATGTGGGGCACCGAGTATTTTTCTAAATAGCTTTCCGCCGGCGTCACCTCTATTTTCTTTTCCGTATTGCTCCGCACTGTTCCACTAATTTTTCTTTTTATCTCACTAGCAGTCTTGCGGTTGTTGGAGGCCTTGTACCCGTCTTTACGTTCCCTATGCCAAATATCAACAGCCATACTTTGGGCAAGTTGGGTTGCTGCTTCCTTGCTCTCTTTATGCTTTTTGATCTTTATCTTTCTTGCTTTTTCGAGTTGCTTGGCACGGGTTTGCTTCTTTTTTTCCACTCGATCTGCGATCTTACTCAGCTCAGCATTGCGTTGATCTAGCAAGGTTACTTCTAATTCCTTAGCGGACATCTCTTCACTTTTTTTGTGCCGCTCATTTTCGATATCTTCGAGTATTCGCTTCTCTGCGAGTTCATGCGCTTTAAACAGCAGTTTTTCTGCGGTGCGCGTGTTTTTTTGAGCATCAAGATCATCGCCGGAATATCCTATTGTCTTCAGTACCCCCCAAGCCTTGCTGATCGCCAGGATAGTGAGAATAAAAACGTCATCCGTATCTTCGTCTATGGTCCAGCTCGACCCCTCCTCAAAATAAGTCGCCAGGTCTTTTGTCTTCTCAATCGCTCGTTCATATACGGACGCCAGGTCGTGCTTTTCGTGGTCCCCGTATTTAGCCACGTTATCCAAATCGTTATTCGACCACCACAGGGTATGATCTTCGATGGCATAAGAATTATGCAGGATTGCCCTGGCAGACCTTAAATTGACGCGTTCTCCCTCCGTAAATTCCGGAGGAAAGTATTCGTACATCGCTCGCTGTTCCCTTTCCCATTTACTCCACGTCTCACAGTACGGGAGTCCCGTGCATGATGAGCGGTGCTCACAAGCCTTGCACGGTTGCGGAGAATAGACGAAGTCGATCGGGGGATTCATATAAAAATAGTTTTCTCGTTCCAGAAGCGAGCGAGCTCGCTGAATCAGATCACAACACTGATAGATGGAAGAATTTGGTTCATAGTTGAACCATGGGATCTTGCCATATATAGGACACCAATGGAAGCTTTCAAAAAGGGATTCGTGGAACTCTAAGAATGTATGTATTTCCCTGTCCATTTCCACTCTCCGCGTGGTTTCTCCAGATCCTCAGTCAAGGAAGGGGAGCCGGAGAAGCTCCCTTTTCGTGCGGCCGGCACTATCCTTGGAAATTATGCTATCGTCTTTCGGCCCGTATGTCTATAAAATTTGCTCTGGATGCCTTTTTAGGGACTCCCCTGCACAAAGACCGCGGCGGGTCCGTTCTAACGCGTGGGACGCATGCGCTGCGCTTGTCAGGAGCGATGGCGGCCACACCAACATTACCTTTTCGGCATCTTCAACATGGCCGCCTTCTCCGCCTCAGAGATCTGCGCGTGTTCCAGAAGCTCCTCGTCTGTATAAAGAGGCCTGTTCCTGGCCTCCGATAATGATCGTTCCAGTTGGTCATCATCTGCCGTTAAGAAAATGTGAGCACGCTTCACGCGGTAATAAATGCCATTCAGAATGGCCCGCTCCCTCGGTGACAGGCAAGATCCCCTATGGCCCCGGACGAACCTCAATGCCTCGGCGAGCTCCTTGGCCGCAAGATTCGTCTGGGCGCCCGGAATCTTCTTTTCGTGTCGCTTATTCAAATGCTGCCTCTAAAGCTCTGACCCTTGTTTTCACGTGGCCAAACAATAGGTAGATACCAAGACACTGTTCATCACTGGCGACTATTCCGTCCTCCCTTGAGTAAATGAGCTTCGAGGTGTCGGCGAGAAAAGATAGCATGGCGGTGGTGTGAAGGACATAGTCTCTCTGATCAAACCCGGACATTTTACGAAATTTCACTTTTTCTGCGGCAACCTCCTCTTCGTAGGGACTGTTTTCCTCTTCAATCGTCCCGGAGGCCTCGGACTTCTCATGGTCCTCGGCGGCCTTTGTGTCCTTAATGCCTTTCGTCTTGGTGTCCATTGTATTTTCCTCCTTTTTATTGGTATTCAGCTTTGGGGCTTAACTAACCTAAGCCCTCGCTGTGCGCCTTGCTTCGCCGGTTTTTGCAGGTTTTCTATCCCTTCGTGTTCAGCCTGTTGATTTATGAAGTACGTGAAGGCCGTTACGCACAGGGCTTTTATATCGCCTCTTTCGTGTAGGCCCTTGAGAAACACTATAGCCTGATCCCTGATCTGGTCCGTGGTCATGTTCTGGTAATCCGGTGATTCCATCATGGGCCCATTCCTCCTATTTTTATCGAGGTCCTATCTTTCCGCCGCGCCTGGCTTAACGAGATGCAAGGCTGGGTTGCTCCCTTTCGTTTGTTTCTTCAGTGCTTCGTCATATTTCTTTCTTTCCGGCCCGCACAAGTCGCGTCTCTCGTTATGCGCGTGAGCAAAAGCGATGACACAAAGGGCGCACATCCTGTCCCTATCCCGTATAGACCGGAGAAACACCATGGTCTGCTCACGGAGGGCATCCAGGTTCATGCTATCAAAATCCGGTAGTTCCATGGGGCTTTCCTCCTAATCCTTAAAGTGCGGTACTGATAATTACTGTATATTATAGTACAATATAGTTAATTGTCAAGACTATTTTAATAATAGTTGACAATAAAATACTGTATGGTATAATAATTGATATGACACTACCCAACATCTACACGGTGAACGAAGTACTGAAATATTTGAAGATATCCCGGCCAAATCTCTATTCCCTCATAAAATCGCGCAAAATAAAGCCTTTCAAGCAGGGAAAAAAAACCATGTTCGCTGAGGAAGAGCTGGCCAGGTACGTCGACAAGCTAAAAGCCGAAACAAAGTAAGGCCTCCACTGACACCACAATACCTCATTGTTTTTCCACCTCTTATAGTTTTTTCATAAATTCTGAGCCGACGAGCTGCCGTACTCCGGAGCCCGGACCGTCTCATGAGGGCCCGGGAAAGGCTTCAATGTGGCATCGACCCCTGGCAAGGGTTACGTCGGTTACATTCCAGTTACGTCTTTTTTAGAACAACCCATATACCCCAAACCGTTGATGGTGGCTCATCTATGGATATGGGTTACGTCGGTTACGTAAGTTACGTCTGTAGCGACTATACACTATACCCCTTGGTGAAATTATAAGAGATGTTTCCCTCAATAAAGGGTGAATTTGGACCCCAATTTTACGGGTGATAGTATGAGTTCGGTATGAGGCTGTTTTATAGAATGGCCACAGGCAACGGTTTACAACGGTGGTGTTTGGTTCGAATCCCACCCTCTCCGCTTCTAACTTATTGATATTATTAGCTTTTGGAATTTTGATTTAGTTCCGATTTCGTGCCGAATGAAACGATTTTTCCTTCGAGCAATGTCTTCCTCGCTGACACCTCTAGTTTGCCATATTTCTTCACCGATTCCAGCCGCGACCAGTCTCCCGCCATCTGCAATTCGCTCTGACTGAAACCCCGTTCGTTTATCAACTGGCTTGCCGTGCTATGCTTGGTTCCCTGATATAGACCGATATCTTCACCAACCGCTTCCGCCGCTCGGTCCCATATCTTCTCGAGGATTTTCAAAGTATAGTGACGACCCTTTTTATGTCCTTGCGGATTCACAAACAGATACGGCGATATGATTCCGTGCTGTCTTTGCTTGTCTTCTTCTATTGGTTGTTGCCTGCGATACAATAATCTATCACAACAAAATGCGGCTTGTTCCATTTTGGAAAGAAGACACGGCCTCGGGATTGAAACGCCCGTTGAGAATAATTCGGATGGACGCGCTGCCCCATGAGAAGTTGTTAACCGATTTCCAGCCTGATTATGTTTTAGACAGCCCATTATCAAAATCTCTTCTTTCCATTGATACTCCACCAGGGCACCCCGAATACGAAATTGTAGAAAGTCCTGATCTTGGAGTTTCGATATGACTCAACGTCCATGCCAGTTATGGGGGGCCAGTCACCGGTAACCCGACACAAAATCATTGACAGGTCACTTCCGACAAGGATACTATTCAAAACGAATGACCGAACCAAGAGAAGAAGGCTCTGATATCTCTACACAGTAGACGAAAGAATGAGCCATGGCCACATAGTCGTGCGAGACGTTCCTTCATGTTGCAGTGGCCTTAATTGTTCTTAGCTTTTCTCATCCGCTGAGGGGGTGACAGATGAGGCTTAGTCAAGGTTCTCGGTCCCGATACAATGTTCCCCGCTCGTCTGTGAGCAATAAACCGAAAAAGGATTCGACACTCTTCGAAAACGAAGAGTTGTACGCAGCAATTGTCCAAAGCATTGCCGACGGAGTTGCGATTACCGTCAACACAGAGAGGGTCTTTGTCAACAGAGCCTTTCTCGCCATCCACGGTCTTGCCAGCGATTCTGAGGTCGTGGGCCACCCGCTTGAACAGTTCGTAGTTCCCGAAGACCGGGATGCTGTCAGGGAGCGTGTCCTTGCAAGGCAAAGGGGTGAACATCCGGACAACATCGTCGAGTACAGGATCCAAAGACCAGACGGAGAGGTACGGACACTGCAGGCATCGGTCGTCGCAACCACGCACAAGGGACAACCTGCCATTTTATCGGTTCTGCGAGACATCACGGCCGTAAAAAAGGCAGAGCTCGAGATCGTGAGGCTCAACCAAGAGTTGGAGCAGAAGATTGTGGATCTCAGAAACGCGAACGAGGAGTTGGGAGCTTTCAATTCTATGGTCTCCCATGACCTGCGCACGCCGCTCATGGTTATCGAAGGTGTCTACCAGAGAATCAAAAAAACGTACGCGGGCTCATTTGATGAGAAGCTGACCGAACAAGCTGATATTATACAGGCCAACGTGAAGAGGATCGAACAGCTGATCAACGATCTGCTGGCCTACGCGAAGTTGGGCAAAGAAGCGGTCCAGCACGGGCGCGTATCCATGACTGCACTTGTCGAGTCGATTGTCGGGGAGTTCCGCGCACTCTATCCCGACGGAGAGGTGATGATCAATCCTCTTCCTCATTGTGTCGGGGATGAACACATGCTCAATGAGATGTTTACCAACCTTATTTCCAACGCCTTCAAGTTTACGAGTAAAGAACCAACGCGAGTGATTGAAATAGGATGCACCCAGAGAGCCACGGATAACGTTTTCTTTATCAAAGATAACGGGGTGGGCTTCGATCCGGCGTATATGGACAGACTGTTCAATCCGTTTCAACGGCTCCACTCCCAGGAAGAGTTCAGGGGCACCGGCATGGGCCTCGCCATCGTAAAAAAGATCGCCACTCTTCACCGCGGCACTGTGTGCGCCGAGGGTAATCCTGGCCACGGTGCAACATTCTATGTAGCGCTTCCTCGAATTGAGGAGCCTTCATAAATATTAATTCTTAGGCGCCAAGAGGCAAAGGAGGAGCTGATCATGCCGACGAATATCAGAATCATCCATGCCCACGACTTCATCAGGGCAACCCCGGACGGAGAACTCGACCTGGAAGCGACCAAGAAACTCCTGCTGGAGATCGCTTCAGCCGCAACCCATCTGGATCGCTATCACATACTTGTGGATACTCGAAGGACTCAGTCACGGATGTCCATCATGGATCTCTGGTATCTGGCAGTTGAACTCAGCAAAGTTCTGCAGGCCTTCCGCGTAAAGACGGCTGTTCTTTCCCCCAGCGCAGATTTCGACTCCGCCAAGTTCCTTGCCCTCTGTGCCCAAAATCGAGGCTTTCGGATCAAGGCCTTCACGTCTTTTGAGGATGCAATAAATTGGCTGATTGAAATTGAACCGTATGCCTGACAACTACTTATGGCCGAATGCTCGTATTAAGGATTTAGTGCCATATCAGTCATCGAGAGGCAGGTTTCGTCCGGCCAGTCCTCCTCTCTGGGCGGACACTAAAGAATCGGCCTGAGCGTTGCTTTAACCATGATCCGATTATCCACCGCTGACACACCCGGTGCAGACCAGGCGGCTCGCTCCGCCTGTCTCCGCTCAGCCCACGAGCTCACGTTTCCCTTGAGCACAACCTTGCCACCTTCAGCCTCCACGGTAATCTGCTGCGCATCGACCTCAGCGCTCCGCTTGAGCGCTTGCTCGATCCTTTCTTTCACGTTTGTCGACTCAACGAGGGGCTCCACACGTATCAGGTTTGTTACCCCCCTCACACCCGCTGTGTGGCGAACTGAACTATCCGCAGCCTCCTTCTCGTAGTGCCGCTCCACCGTTCCCTCAAGGGTCATCCACCCTTGATCCACTTTCACCTTGATGCGGTCCTCGGGAACATAGATATTGCACGCCAGGGCGTTCACAGCTGACCGGGCTATGTCTTCATCGCTTCGCTCGGCGCCGGGAACGAGCTTCACGTCGATCTCGTTCGCCACCGCCTTAACCCCGGCGACCCGCAATGCAGCTTCCTCTGCTGCCCATTTTTCAGGGAGGCTCTTTACCGTACCGTTGAGAGTCACGATTCCATCGGCGATGGTGACGCCGATCGCTAAAGCATCCACTGTTGGTTCATACTCAAGCTCTGCCAAGACCTCATGTTGTAATTGCGAGCCTGCACTCATAAGATCACCTCCATTTCTTCGTCTATGGTTATTAGGTAGCCCCTTTCTGGGCTTTTCCCAGTCCATGCGCCGACAGCATTTTCCTTAGTTCCTCCCCCTGTACGATTTCTTTTTCCATCAGGAGATGGGCCAACTCATCGAGGACCTTCTTGCGTTCCGACAGGATCTTCTGCACCCTCTCGTGGGCCTCGGCCATTACTCTGGAGATTTCCTCGTCGATCTGGGTAGCCTTTGTCTCGCTGTAGGTCTTGGAGGGAGCATAACTGTCCGGAAGGAACATGGGCTGACGGGGACGCTCGTACGTTACGAGACCGAGCTGGTCGCTCATACCGTACTCGGTGACCATGGCCCGGGCGATGTCCGTTGCTCGCTGCAAATCGTTCTGGGCTCCTGTGGAGATGTCGCCGAACACGATCTCCTCCGCCACCCTGCCGCCCAGAAGAACCGCAAGCTGATCGAGCAGAGCTGGGCGCGTCATAAGGTATCGGTCCTCGGTGGGCCGCTGCTGCGTGTAGCCCAGGGCGGCTACTCCCCGAGGGATGATGGAGATCTTGTTCACCGGGTCTGCGTATTCTACGGATTCGGCCGTGATCGCGTGACCGGACTCGTGAAAGGCTACGATCTTCTTCTCTTCGACGTTCATAACCCTCTTCTTTTTCTCCAAGCCTCCGAGCACCCTGTCGATGGCCTCATCGAATTCCTCCGGACCCACAGCCTCCTTATCTTTCCGAGCGGCGAGCAGGGCGGCCTCGTTGACGAGGTTGGCGAGGTCCGCACCCACAAACCCGGGCGTGAGGGCTGCGATCTTGCGCAAATCGACATTCGGGCCCAGGAGAACATGCCGACAGTGGATCTTGAGGATGGCTTCCCGTCCGTTCACGTCGGGACGGTCGATGACGACCTGCCGGTCGAACCTGCCCGGCCGCAGGAGAGCAGGATCCAAGATCTCCGGGCGGTTGGTGGCGGCCATGATGATGACCCCCGTGTTCGACTGAAATCCGTCCATCTCCACGAGAAGCTGGTTGAGTGTCTGCTCTCGTTCGTCGTTTCCGCCGACCACGTTGATGCCCCGGGCCTTCCCCAGCGCATCGAGCTCGTCGATGAAGATGATACAGGGTGCCTGCTTTGTGGCCTGGGCGAAGAGGTCGCGCACACGGGATGCGCCCACTCCCACGAACATCTCGACAAATTCAGATCCGCTGATGCTGAAGAACGGTACTTGTGCCTCTCCGGCAACAGCCTTTGCGAGAAGGGTCTTGCCGGTTCCCGGCGCACCTACGAGGAGGACGCCTTTCGGGATCTTACCCCCAAGCCTCTGGAACTTCTCGGGGCTTTTCAGGAACTCAACGACTTCCTGGAGCTCCTCCTTGGCCTCGTCGATGCCGGCCACGTCGGAGAAGTTAACCTTGGTCTCGCTCTCCGCATAGACCTTGGCCTTGCTCTTGGCGAACGACATGACCCCCGCGCCAGGTCCCATCTTGGTCATGGCGTACCGCCAGATCAGAAGCATGATGCCGATGGGGAGGACCCAGGAGAGGATAGTGCCCAGCAACTTGCTCTGATATTGCCCCGAATAATCTATGTTGTGCTCATCAAGATCCTTTGCCAGATTGGGATCGTCCACCCGGATGGTGGTGAACTGCTGAGCCGGTTTCTTGTCTTTCGCTTTCAGGGTCCCGACGATATTCTCCGGACCGATGGTCACTTTCTCGACGTTCCCCTGGGCCACTTCCTGCTTGAACTGGCTGTACTGGATGGTCTCGACCTTAGAGGAAAGAAAGTATTGCTGGAGGTATATGATGAGGAGCATGGTGATCACAAAGTACCAGATACTGAAATGGGTCTTGGGGGGTAGACCGTCCTTCTTGGGTTGGCCACTCTGGCCACCCTCGCCACTGAAAAATGAGCGCAGCTTATCCGTCACCTTGTTTTCTGACTCGGCCTTTTTGTCTGGTGTCATGTCTTATCCCCCACAAGAAAGATGTAATGAACGCGATGTTTACTATGTCCCCACGTGCTGTTGAGATCGGTGTCTGCGGAGTTTGAATCCGAGTATTACAAGTACCACCCCGAAGATGATCGCATAGACGGCGATCAGCCAGAGCAGGCCCAAGGCCTCGACCCCGGGGAAGATCATGAGGAGAACGGCAAAGAGGATCGAAACGATGCCGCTCACAATCATCCAGGCTTCCCCTTTGATTTCTTTTCTCAGGCGAACGGCTGCTGCGATCTCGAGGACACCTGTCGCGAGGCTCCATACAGCAATGTACAGAACTAACCCTATTGCCGTAACGCCGGGGACAATAAAAGTGATAATCCCGATTCCTATGCCCAGAAGCCCCTCAAGCAGAAGGAGCCACCGTTCCTCCTTTCCGCTCCAGTGAGCTATGGTCTTGATGACCAGCAAGATTCCATCTATCAGGACGTAGGCACCGAAGAAGATGAGAAGTACTGCGAGCGTGATCCCCGGCCAAGTATAGGCCAGGATACCAAAGAGAATCGCGAAAAACCCCCTGACCACGAAAGCCCACCAGTAACGCGAAAGCACGTCAACCATCTTTGTCCTCTCGTTGGCCCCCACCCCACCCTTCCAGGCGTGAAGGGAAAGAAGAGGCAGCATAAGGGATCGCTCGACGCTGCCGTCAGTTTGTCATCCGATGTTTCGCCTTTTCGGGCAGTCTCTGTGTTAAGTCTATATCGGCGAATCCTATTGTCAAGAATAATCCTCGGAAGTTTCCTAATGTTTTCTGACAAACGGTTGTAATCGATGGTTTCATCGCTTGACCGCGTTTTCCCTGTCAGTCAATATACGGCGGTCATTATTTATCAACTTTTCGACTGTCGGCCTCCCGCTTCCGGTCTCAGGGGCGTATTTCCTTCTACTTTCGTCGCGACAGTCGTCTGTTTATTACCGATCCATCAGACGAGATAGAACGCAGTCTGGATGTTGCATTATCGCGTTCCCAATCCCCGTATTATAAATGGGGGGGGCGAGGATTCTTGCTGATATTTCCGAGAGAGGCTACCCACAAATGAACGTGACACAGACGAAAAAACCCATTTTTGACTGGAAGGTTTACTTCCGCAATTAGCTTGACTCACAAAGAATAGGCGTGGTAATCAACAGCGAGGCGAAAAGAACTGAGCGGGTATAGGGGATGTCCTACCGTGCGTTGTCCGCTCGCAAGCGGGCGAGACAGATTATACGATAGCCCGCGCA
>DATKMQ010000075.1 GCA_035541755.1 Syntrophorhabdaceae bacterium | reverse complement strand
TTAAATGGGGGCTCGTCCTGGCCTTGTTTTCTGTTCACATATTCTCCTCCTATTCATTGATTCTAGGCCCGGAATCGCGAAACGGAAGAGAGCTATACCGGGTCGCTATGATGCTCGCTGATCAGTACGAACCCAGGGCCGTGACATATTCGCAGTACAACCTTGGCATGGCCCTCTGGTATCTGACTCAAAGCGAGCAGAATTTCCTTCTCTTCACCGGACGCCCGGATGAATTCTTGACTTACAACTGTCCCCGCCTCGCACCTTGTATAAACAGGCTTAATGAGCGTTTCTGGATAAACCTTCCCCACATTCCCGGTTTCATGGCGCAACAAATCGACCATAAGAGGCTAATGAGCGGGAGAACTATTTACGTGATAGATCGTAGCGACTGGCCCACATCTATCATAAGGTTACTGTTGCCCAAAAGAGAGCTCGAAAAGAAAAAACAGATCAAACCAAGAATAGAAAGGGCCGTTGCGTATATTGAGAAATATACCGGCCTCAATGCCGAGGCCAGGAAGATTATCGATTCGCCGCTCTATCCCGTATATGCTGTGGCATTGTATGACCGGTAAGGTATTGTTTGTGTGATCGGGGCAACTCATGGACGTGACGATTCACAGGTGCGACCCGTGAAAACATTATGGGTATTGGTAGACTTACAGAGCACTTCGGCATACATGAGAAACCCTTATATCGTGACATATGTCACAATCGATTGTTGCTTTCAGATAGTAAGATAGATTGTCTCCTGTCTGAATTGAGCGTGGAGATAGCATTTCGACAGAATTAACTGGGGGATAGCATGAATACAATCATTGTGTTGCCTACGTATAATGAGGCAGAAAACCTTGAGCAGCTTATTAAGGAAATATTAGAATTACATCCCGCGTTTGGCATCATCGTGGTAGATGACAACTCCCCTGATGGCACAGGCGAAATTGCGGATGCAATCTCGGCCCGGGACTCAAGGGTCAGCGTGGTTCATAGGCCGGGTAAATTAGGCCTTGGCACTGCGTATGTAAGAGGGTTTCAGGAAGCACTTGCAAAGGGCGCCGATTTGATCTTTGAGATGGATGCCGATTTCTCCCACGATGTGAAGTATCTCAAGGACTTTGTCGATGCGGCAGACAACGCCGATCTTATTATCGGAAGCAGGTATGTAAACGGGGTCCGAGTTGAGGGTTGGCGGTTTCGAAGGCTGCTGCTCAGTAAACTGGCAAACATGTATGTCTCATATGTTTTGGTCAAGCCCATTTGGGATTTTACGGCAGGTTTCCGGTGTTACCGCAGAAAGCTCCTGGAAAGCATCGACTTCAGCAAAATCAAATCAGACGGTTATGCCTTCCAGATAGAAATGACCTATCTCGCTTTTAAACATGGGTTTACCGTGCTTGAGATCCCCATAACATTTCGGGAAAGAAAGCGCGGCGCAACCAAGATCTCGCGCGGGGTCGTATGGGAAGCCCTCTGGCTCACCTTGAGGTGCAGAGCTCCCCTGATGCAAATTTTGCGACACGGTTCATTCCTTTTCAAAGATTACCGGCACTTCGTTGAGATGAACCAATCGGGGTCCGGAAAAGATGCTTGACCTATCGATCGGGATTATGGCGTATAACGAAGAGGCCAACATCGGCCATTTGCTGGAATCCGTCATGAATCAGGAATTTGCCCATGGCCGCCTGAAGGAAATCTTTGTGGTTGCAAGCGGCTGTTCTGACGGCACAGAAGATGTTGTGAGAGGTTTCGAAAGAAAAGACAAACGCATCAAACTTCTGGTCCAGAAGGACAGGGAGGGTAAGGCCTCGGCCATCAATCTCTTCTTATCAAAGGCCACGGGCAATATCTTAATCTTAGAGAGCGGAGACACTATTCCTGAACCTGGGACGCTTGACCGGCTCACGGCGCCCTTCAGTGATGAACGTGTCGGTATGACAGGCGCACATCCGGCCCCAGTCAACAGCGCCGAGACTTTCATCGGATTTTCCGTGAACCTCATGTGGACGCTCCATCACAAAATTGCGCTCGAAACGCCCAAGCTGGGTGAGCTGGTCGCCTTTCGGGAAGTGGTCAAACAGATCCCGCGGGACACAGCCGTCGATGAGGCAAGTATAGAAGCGATAATACGCAAAGCCGGCTACGAGCTTCGCTACGTGCCTCAAGCGATCGTCCGCAACAAGGGTCCCGAAAACATAAAAGACTTGCTGAAACAAAGGAGACGTATTGCTGCCGGCCATAAGCATTTGATGCGCGAAGAGGGGTACGAGGTGAGTACCATGGACCCGAAAAACATCCTGAAAATCCTCCTTCGGCAGCATTCATGGCGCGTGAAAGACACCCTGTGGACCATCGGCGCCATAGGACTGGAGATGCTCGGCAGAGTCCTCGGATATTATGATTTCTATGTAAAGAAGAGAAACCCCTTCATCTGGGACATGGCTTCCTCCACAAAGAAACTCAATTAGACGGTAAGCCACAGGAATAAGAAACTCTTCAAGGAACTTCCCGCACCCGCTCATTCATTCTTGTATGCTGAAAGTCCTTACAAAGATACCATCCTTTTATCTCTTCAGATCCCTGGGCTCACCCCGAAAGTTACCCATGAACCTGACGCTGAGCGTGAGCTACACGTGCAACTCCCATTGCAAGACCTGCAACATCCACGAAAGGAAAGCCCGGGAGCTCTCGCTTAACGAGTGGCAAAGAGTTTTTGAGAGCCTGGGCAAAAGCCCATTCTGGATCACGATGAGCGGCGGCGAGCCCTTTCTTCGAAAAGACCTTCCGGAGTTGGTCCGTTCTCTCTACGACCGGTGCAGTCCCGCGCTCATTAATATTCCGACGAACGGTCTTCTGGCGGATAGAATCATTGAAAGTGTCAAGGAGATAGCTCTTTATTGTGAAGACGCCGAAATAGTGATTAATGTGTCGGTCGACGAGGTCCGTGAGAAGCACGATGCAATCCGCGGGGTCGCAGGCAGTTATGAAAAAGCCTTGAAGACCTTTCATGCGCTGAAAGACCTCCGCCTAAATAATCTGTCCGTAGGTATTCATACGGTGATATCACGATTTAACGTCGACCGAATTCCCGACGTATACAGTGAGCTGCGTACCCTGAATCCGGATTCTTACATTACGGAGATTGCAGAGGAACGGGAGGAATTGCGTACGATAAATTCTGCCATTACGCCCGCGTACGAATCATATGCACGTGCCGTCGACTATTTGATAGAAAAGTTGAAGCGTGACCGATTCAACAAGATCGGCCGTATAACCCGCGCTTTTCGCATCGAGTATTACGAGATGGTCAAGAAGGTTCTGTCAAAGCGCCGTCCCGTCATCCCCTGTTACGCAGGCTTTGCGTCTGCCCAGGTGGCTCCGGATGGTGATGTCTGGATGTGCTGCGTGAAAGCGGAATCGGCGGGAAACTTAAGAGAATTCGATTATGACTTCGAGAAACTCTGGTTCTCAGACAGGGCGCAACTGCTTCGTCAGGACATTCGAAAGAGAAAGTGTTACTGCCCATTGGCGAACGCCAGCTATACGAGTATGTTACACAGTATCGGCAGCCTGTCTCGCGTGGGATGGAATTACTTGAGGATGCACTGACATGGAAGGTGGTCACGTGCTCATGACGGGAGCAACAGGCTTTATCGGGTCACATATGGCGAACAGATTATTGGAAGAGAAGCTGAGCCTTGTAGCGGTGGCCGCCAAAGACAGTAACTACAAGAACGTTGAAGAGATGAGAAGTAAGGGCGTTATTCTCATAAAAGGTTCATTTTATGACAGAGAGTGCATGGATCGTATATTTGATGACTTCCCGATACGAAAGGTGATCCATGTAGCGGCTCTCCGCGGCGGAGGCAGCGGAACCGACGAAGAGTATTACGCAATAAATGTCCGGGGCACAGAGACGTTGCTTGAGCTATCTCAAAAACACAACGTGGACAAGTTCCTGTTCGTGAGCTCTGTGGGGGTGACGGGTACCATACCTTACGTCCTCCCTGGCACCACATCGCACAAGTTTAACGGGGACAACGCATATCACAGATCAAAGGTGCTGGCCGAACAAAGAGTAAACGAGTGTATCACCGAGGGGCTCAACGCATACATCATTCGGCCGACCATAACATACGGCCCGGGCGATACCGGTTTCCCGAGAACTCTGGTGGAGCTGGTAAGAAAAAGAATGCTGTTCTTGCCCGCTTACGACGTGAGGATCCATTTGTTGGATGTGGCTGCGCTTGCCGATCTCGTGGTAAAAATGGTGAAAATTGATGTGCCCCAACAAAGAACGTTCATCGCTGCCGACGAATCACCGGTCTTATTAAAGGATCTGGTAAACCAGATATATGATCACTACTATCACAGGGGATATCCCTCGTTTCTCAAGCTTCCCAGCTCGGCATACAAAGCTCTCGCCTTATGCGCACAAGCAGCGCATAACGAGAAATGGCTCACGCGATTTCTTCTCATTTCAAGAAACTGGTATTATGACATCAGCGCCACTATCCAAGCCTTTTCGTTCGTTCCGGCTCGCACGAGCGACTCCTTCGTCAAGAACATGTGCAATTGATCGAGGCCTTCCTCCTTGTTTATCACCTCCACATGGCACCAATATTTTTCTCACTATGACGAAGGGCTCGGTACCACTTACGAGCGCTTTATTTTGCACCGTTACTTTGAAAAACTCCACAGCGCATATGATATTCAAAGTGTGCTGGAGATGCCATCGTTCGGCATGACGGGGATTTCTGGCATCAATAGTATCTGGTGGGCCAAAAAGGGGGCCAGAGTGACTGTGGCAGACGCCGACAATAAGCGGATCGCCATGATCAACAAGGTCTGGCAGAACCTTGGCATCGAGGCCGATTTCATCTATCAGAAGGATAATTACTCCAGGCTTCCGTTCAAAGACCGCTCCTTTGATTTAAGCTGGAATTTTGCTTCGCTCTGGTTTGTGAAAGAACTCGAAGAATTCTTAAGAGAACTTGTAAGAGTGACCAGGCGAGCGATCTTTATCTGTGTGCCTAACAGATCAAATATTGCCTCAATAATTGCATTTGAAGCGAAAAAGCATGCCCACGTTTTCCCAAATAATATTCGACCGGACAGGATCAAAGGAATCATCCGTAATGCAGGATGGCGCTCAGTTGATCAAGGATTCTTTGATGCTCCACCGTGGCCCGATATTGCAATGAAAAAGGAAGACCTCCTGCGCAAGGCTGGTCTCGGGTTTCTCGCCACGCGACTTGAAAACAAAAGAAGTGACACCACCTGCATACTCGATTATTACGGCGGCAAGAACAAGGGCATGGAAGAGGATGTCCTCAAATATGCCTTTTTGGAACAGTTGCCGGACCTCTTCAAGCAATTCTGGGCGCATCATCGATATTTCATCTTTGCTCCTCCATAGGGTGTTTGCTGTCTGTCATCGGCTGATAAAAGCGCTGGGCGGGGACAAATGAACGGTCCTTCCCCAGTTTCCGTAGAAGCTATAAGCGATCGTTCACCACATGGTATCCGTTATCATTCCTTCCTACAATTCTGAAAAGACCATTGAGCGGTGTCTCGATTCTCTCACCGATCAGACATATCGTGACAATTATGAGCTTATACTCGTCGATAGCTCGAACGATGGGACACCACACATCGTTATGAACGATTATAAAGATCAGGTCAGTCTCATCCATTTGGATCAGAAGACGGATCCCGGGACAGCGCGTAATATAGGTCTCGACGCTGCCAAAGGAGACCTCATAGCATTTATCGATTCCGACTGCACGGCGGCGAGGGACTGGCTTGAGAGGATTACCGAGGCTCACGATTCGTCCTACAGGGTCGTAGGTGGCGCGGTGAGAAACGGTAACGATCGGGACGACCTCGTGGCGAGGGCAGGATATTTGGCGGAATTCAGGGAATTTCTACCCGAGATGCAAAGACGTGAGGTGATGCATATCCCCACATGCAACATCTCATACAAGAAAGGAGTCTTTCTCCAGTTCGGACGATTTCAGGGTAAATATTACCCTCAGGAAGACCTTGTCTACAATTATCATCTGTGGAAAGCAGGGGAAAAAATCCTTTTGGACCCTCGTATCCAGATATATCATACGCATCGCTCCGGACTTAAAGACTTCCTTAATCATCAAAATAGAATAGGTACCGTCACTTCAAGGGTGCTTAAGGAATTGCCGCTACAGGGGTCGTTTATTGCAAAGCGTCCCCTTCTTGCCGTCATTCTTTGGCCATTTTTGCTTGCGGTAAAATACGCCAAGACCGTGTCTGTTTTTCTGCGATATCAGCCCGATACCATCAGAGAACAGGTTTCCGTGTTACCGCTTCTTTTACTGGGCCTCATGTTTTGGGCGTTCGGTTTTGTCCGCGGTGCATGCAAAGAGGGGTCGCTGTGATTACACGGGAGGAGGGACACATGAAAGAGGCCTTGTTATACTTCAACGAGACCAAAGATTATTTCGAGACCAGATTGGCGCAGTACATGGCATGTGATGAACCCCTGCTCACCACCCTTGAGGAATCGATCAAATATTCATTGTATTCGGGCGGAAAAAGGATACGGCCACTTTTCGCTTTTATCGTGGGCGATATGTTCGGCGTACCCAGGGAACGGCTCGTCTCCCTGGCGTGTGCCCTCGAGATGATCCACACGGCCTCACTCATTATGGATGACCTGCCTCATATGGATAATGCAAAGGTCAGGAGGGGACGCCCGGCTAACCATGTGGTGTACGGGCAGGACGTTGCAGCACTCGCCAGCATCGGCCTTCTCACCAGGGCCTACGAAATAGTCCTCGAAGATCCAGATCTTCCTGACCACAAGAAAACGCTCGTTGTCGGAAAACTCGCCAACGTGGTCGGTATTAACGGGCTCGTGGGCGGCCAGTTTGTGGACCTCAAATTCGCCAGTGAAACCATGCAGTATCCGACTCTTGAGTACATACATAACCATAAGACTGCGGCGCTTTTTGTGGCCTCGGGCACGGCCGCTGCAATCATAGGAGATGCATCCGGAGAGCAAATAAAGGCGTTGGAGGAATACGCAAGTAATCTCGGATTCGCCTTCCAAATCCTGGACGACCTGTTGGATGCCACCGGCACGGTCGAAGAGGTTGGCAAATCTCTTCAAAAGGATAAAGGAAACTTTGTGCTCCTGTATGGTTTGGACAAATGCAGACTACTGGTTGAAGACTATACGAATCGCGCAATTGATGCGATCAAGATCTTTCAAGGCAGGAATGATAGACTGATAATTCTGGGACAGATGCTATTGAAAAGAAAATCATGAAAATCATATCAATCTTTCAGCATGGAACCAAACGAACGTTCCTCGCCGCCTTTTGGGCATTCCTTGTCGCACTGTGGGCCGTGGAGTGCCCTGCTTTCTTCGGAGCAAAATTCGAACCGCCCGACGGTAAGACATTACACTGTGCCCAGGCCGAAGTGCGACCGAAGAGCACCAAACTGATCAGCGTAGATTGGTCGGGGCTCGAAGAATACGTGGAGGCAAGCGGTAAAAGGCCGAAGCTTATCATGCATTACATTTCTTTTGATGAGCGGGCATTTGCCCTGCTCAAGCCCACTATCGCGGAAATCTCCCAAAAGAAGTTCGACTATATCCCTCAGATAGGACTCGATTTCTACATTTACGGCGAGCCCGCCGATATATTAAGGCCGGTCGATATCACGCAAAAGATCGCTCAAGGTGCCTATGACGATCATATTCATGTGCTTGCCGAAATGTTTAAGAACATGGGCACACCCGCATTCATACGTCCCGGTTATGAATTCGGCGGCAGCGGACACGGAAGGTTCGCTTCTAAAACTTACTGGGCGCAGGCATGGCGCAGGATATACGACATCTTTCAGCAGGACGATGCAAAAAATGTGGCTTTTGTCTGGAATACTCTCGATGCCGCAGACTTCATAGACTATTACCCCGGGGATGATTGCGTGGATTGGTGGGGCATAAACGTCTTCATCAATCATGCAGATCGGGATACCTTTATCAATGACTTTATCCGTGAAGCCAAGGCGCATAAAAAGCCGGTAATGATAGCCGAATCCACACCCCGGTATGTGGGCTCTGTAGGAGGACGAGAGGCCTGGGTGAACTGGTATCAACCGTATTTCAATCTCATTTACAGGTATCCCCATGTTAAGGCGTTCTGTTACATAAATGCTTCATGGGAGGGCTACCCGGATCAAAGCTTTGCCTCCGATTGCCGCATCCAAAACAATCAGATCGTTTTGGAAAGATATCGGACAGTTCTGTCCGACAAGAATTTCATCCATGCTGAAGAGAAATAGGCTGATATCGGGCTTCATCCAATTCGCAAACCGTTACTTCGGGTGGCGAGGGTGGGCAGTCCTTACCTATAATTCCGTTATAGAAAACGTCTTTCTCTTTTTCTACATAGCCTTGCAGAAAAAACTTTCGGGAAAATGGTTCCTTTTTTATTTCTTCACATTCTTTCTGTTCAGCGCGGCTTCCACGACGTATGGCTATCTCGTAAATGATTTTGCCGATAAAGAGTTGGACCTGTTTCACGGGAAAGATAATACTTTCGTGTCAGACTCGAAAACAAAAGCAGCCTTCGTCGTCCTTCTGTCCCTGTTCTTGAGCATAGTGTTTGGTATGTTCTTTGTGCGAGAAAACTTCTTTCTCGGTCTGTGGATATGTTGGGCTCTGGTTGCCACCTTCTATTCGCTCAAACCTATCCGATTGAAAGAGAAAGGCAAGATTGGACTATTCTGTGTGGTAATAGCCCAAAGGGTCCTCCCAACGCTTCTCATATTTGCGGCATTCCAATATTTTCGTCCGCCGGACGTAATCCTTTTCACGATATACATATTCTTTAGAGGGCTTTCCTCGGATCTTAATCACCAGTTGGAAGATTATGAAAAAGATGCAGACACTGGAACAGGCACGTACACCGTTCAAGCCGGATTTCAGAAGGCCAGAAAGTTTTTCCGTTTTTCCCTGGAAGCCGAGAAGGCCCTGCTCTTCATATGCCTTATCAATATGTGCGTACAGACAGGATCTCTTAAATCGAATCCCGCCTCATTTCTCTTCCCTCTCTTCGCTGTCTATGTTGTGCTCTATGGGCTCAGTTGGTGGCAAATCGTACGGCACAAAGGCAATGTGGACGTGAACCCATATGTTCGCGGCTCAAGAAATGTGTTCCACTTCATTCACCATACGTTCCCGTCCGTGCTTCTGCCTCTTTACCTGCTTGTGTTGCTGGCCTTAAGAGATTGGACGTTCGCCGTACCTCTATTGTTTCTCGCGGTCTATCGCAAACTATACTCAATAGAGCTGATTCAAAAGAGTCTCTCCTCTTTACGAATACAACCCAAAACCCCCTGAAGGCTGAACACCGGCCTTAAAAGCATTCCCTATGCATGAATACAAAATTACCGTTTTT
>DATKMQ010000074.1 GCA_035541755.1 Syntrophorhabdaceae bacterium | reverse complement strand
CGTGTGGCATCCCTCCGTACATCAACAGACTTTTGACGTCAAAAAGACCTCCACATATATCGGCATCGATATTTCTTCCTGCTTCACACCGGTGAAGCGGCACACGTTTCACTTCTATGGACGTGTATCCGAGACCCATATGCCCAAAAACAGCATTCTTTGCGAAAAGGGTCCACGTTCTTCGTCCGTTGAGAGTTTCCTCTTTTCGGAGGCAAAAGATCAGGGAGTGGAATTCTTTTTTGGTGAGACTTTCGATCTGAAGACCGCAAATCTTAAAAGCAAGGACGGCCACAAATGTATCGTCGCCACCGGCCTGGAAGAAACGCCATACGAAACCCTGGACATAAAACATGTAAATGTGCAGGGATTCAGAGGCAGCGGGGCCGCGCCTGAGAGCGGCACCGTGCTATCCTTCTTCGGAGATTACACAAATCACGATTTTGCGTATCTAGCCTCCTTAGATGATTTGATGTTTTGCCTGCTTTTTTCGCGCATAGGGGTGAATGAACATAATCTCAAAACCTTCAATCGGCATCTATTTGAGAGCACGGGTATTGCGCTCGATGACTGGCGTTTCTCCACGGGCTGCGTGCCTCTTGAAAGAAATCTCGCAAAAGAGGGCATGGTACTGGCGGGAACCATCAGCGGAATGATCGACCCCTTCTTCTTAAACGGCATCTCAGCTGCGCTCATATCGGGCAAAATTGCCGCCGAATACTTTATAAGCCCCGAGCGGGCTCTCAGGGAATTTAGTCTATTCACCCGTACCTTCTCCATCAGACGATTTCTCAAATCGGCATCAAAACATATTCCCCTCAAGAGGATTTCTTTCCCCGTCATGGTGTACATAACGGGTCATCTCCGCAACGTTGGGGTGCTCTCCTGATGGGCCGATATCCTGTGATCATCATCGGAGCCGGCATAGGAGGCCTGGCCACAGCGGCCGCTTTGAGCAAAAAAGGTATTGCCTCGTTACTGCTCGAAAAAAACGCTTTTCCCGGGGGACGCTGCTCAACAAGGAGCATCAATGGCAATCCCCACGAAATCGGTGCGATCTACGTTGGAGGCGGCGTATTCGATCATCTCAGAAATGATTTCGGCCTCAACCTACCCTCTGCGCAGATAAAATGCGGCATCAGGATTGGTAGAGGGATGGTCTCCTTTCCGTTCGGATTCAAGACCGTTCTTCAATTGCGGGCTTGTGGCGTGCCGATCACCGAGTTACTGCGAATGAAATACAAAGCGAGGGCTCTATCTGACCCTGGATGGTTCCGGGTTCATCCATCGGTAGGCCATATCATAGACTCTCTCACCGGGAACAGTATTCTACGCAAGGTTCTTCATACCGCTTCAGGGTTGTCGGGGACAAGCCCGTACCGGTTGCCCGGTACCTATTTAGATGAAAATGGACGCGTCATCCATTATCGGGCACTCAATCCCGAATATCTGCCTTCAGGTAACGCCGGTATAGCCCACGAGTTACTTCGGCTGGCGAGGACTCACTGCGAGGTGCTCCTAAACACGAAGGTTTCGCACATCGAGATCCATGACGGAATCGCCCGGTCTGTAGAAACAGACAAAGGTCGCTATGAGGGTAGAATTGTGGTGAGCAATACAGGCTTGAAGGAGACTGTTCTGCGCCTTACTGATTCTTCCGCGTGGCCTGCCCCATATTACGAAGAGGTGCGTAATTTGGGAGATGCTCTTCAGGTCGTCAACGTTTTTCTTACGTTTTCCCGCTCGTTCGCTCTACCCCGAGGTCATGCAGTCTTTCTTATGCCGTACGAAGTCCATGAAGAGTTCCGGTTGCTCGAGACAGGTTCTTTTCCTCTCGATTCCATGTTCGTCCTCCACGTTCCTTCCAACATAAATGCAGGGGACGGGGCTACCCATCATGCAACCTTGCAATTCTATCACCCGCGCCAAATGGCTTCCCAGGATTCGGTCAAGAGACAGGCGGAGCGCGTTGTAAGGCTCGGATTGAATAATCTTTTTGACGGACTTTCCCAAGCCGTGATCGATTATATCGTTTATGATCCACGACGCTATGAGGAGGAGTTTGGTTTTGTACCCTCTGTCTTCGGTGTATCCCCCGACCTTAAGTATCGAAGGTTCCCCGTCAAAGCACCTGTTAGCAACCTATTCTTCGCCGGGGACTCGGTCGAACCAGATGGTCCCTGTGTTGCGCAAGCTTTTGAGTCCGGCCTGGAATGCGCTGACCGGATATGCCGGGAGATTAGCTCGACAGGAGAGTGAATCCGACCTATGAATCGGTTAGATAATTCTTTCGACATCGTTATCGTGGGCGCGGGTATTGCCGGTATGGCTGCTGCCCGCGAAATAGTTAACGAAGACAATCTGTCTCTGGCTATAATAGAGGCGAACGGCGTAGGGTCAAACAATCCCTCTCCGCTCACTTTCGCCGACATTGTCGAGAAGCACGGTTTTGAGGATTGTCTTAAGGCGCGCTATCGAAGTTTTGTGTTTCACAATTACCAGGGTAGTTCGATCCAATACACCTTCGACGGGTACCCCCTGGTGGTGCTCGATTACAGGAAGGCCTGCGAAAAACTTCATGCCATCCTTGAGGCCGGTTGCCGGCGTCCGACAATCATTACTCAGCGGGCGGTCAGTCTGGCACAGAACAAGGATCCTCTGGTCATACTGGAGAACGGCGACTCCATTACTGCAAAGATCATCATCGACTGTTCGGGTAAATCGCAACTCGCCCATTCTCCCGAAGACGGAGTCGTCCGATATTACAGCCATGTATATGGCGGCCTCTTTTCGGGTCTCAGTAATGTGGACGATAAAACAGCCTGCTTCTTGTGGCCTCAGCAGCAATTCGGTCTTGGGGGAGGATGGTTCTACCCGCTTAACGGCGCACGGGCAAGTTTTGGCTATGCCACGATTTCTACGAGTCCGGAGATAGACATTGGCGTAATAGAAGAGAACTTTCAGGAGGCACTTCACCGGTTTTCACCGTACTCGGATTATCTGGCCGGCGTCAGGCTTGAATCCATTGAATATGGCACCATACCTATCACCCCGGCAAGGAATCTGGTACAGGGCAGAGTAATAGCGGCCGGAGACGCGGCCGGAATGGCAACAAGCTGGACCTGTATGGGAGTTGAACCGGCCCTCCGATACGGAACCCTCGCTGGCAAGATAGCCGGTAGGGCCTTGACTGAGGATAATTACCTGATTCTCCGGACGTTTCAAGACACATGGAATTCCGCAGACAAAGCCAGGTATGATGATTTTGCCCGAATCGCCGGATCGTTCTGGAATGGCAATCGCGAATTCTGGGAGTGGATCATCAGGAACGACCTCGCGTTTTTATCGGCGCCCCAGGTTCTCGATCGGATGAGGAACAATGATCACGTACCGAAGAAACATCAAATCCTTTTTCGAGCCCTTCGACATAAACTAAGAATGTTATTCAGCGTCGGTCGGGCCAGTAATCCGGCCCATATTGCTGTCAGCCAATGATGTCAAAGTGAAGAACCGGTATCTCTTCCCCATTTCAGTGGAAACCGATCCCGACGCTTTTGGTACGAAAGGGAAGAATCTACACGTCCTTTGCGTCCATGGAATACCTGTTCCACTGACGTTTTGTCTTGTGAGCGACGCATATCGCTTCTTTGCGATAGTTGATGGCAAGGATGTTAAGATCGAGAAGCTCGTCTCAACGAAAAACATGACTTATGGGGAAAAGGCATCGGCAATAACCGATCTCATCGTCAACGCCGCGATGCCTGAAGACATCGGCCAGGAGTTGGAACGGAATGATTCTATAGCAAAGACAGATGATTTGTGGGCGGTCCGGTCCTCATCAAACAAAGAAGATCTGGCGGAGCTGTCTTTTGCGGGCCTCTATGAAAGTTATCTCAATGCTCAAGGGACAGGTGCGGTCACTGAAGCCGTAAAGAAATGCTGGGCATCGCTGTGGAGCGAAAGAGCAATAGCGTATCGTGAGAAAAACGGGTTGAACCACGATCAAACCACTATGTCCGTGTTGATTCAGAAAATGGTTGACGCCCGTTATTCCGGGGTGTTATTTACGAGAAATCCTCATCACCCGGCGAAGAGCGAGATGATAGTCGAGTACACAAGGGGACTCAGCGAACAGCTGATGGCTGGGAGGGTTGAGCCACCTTACGCGTGCAGGATAGAAAACATGCTGACCGTCAGCTACACCTCAGCCGAGCGTGAGAATCGATTAGTCGACGCGGCATTGAGGGAGCTCGCCCGTATGGCGCTCAACATCGAGTCGATCTTCGGGCTCCCCTGCGATATCGAGTGGGCCTACGAGGGGGAGAAATTCTATGTACTGCAGGCAAGACCAATCACGCAGGCGGCAAGCCCCCGGCGAGTTGCACTGGATAAACTCTGGACCAGGGCAAATATCGGCGAGGTTCTGCCGTCAGTGGTGACGCCTCTTACATGGTCCATTTTTGGTGCCGTGATTTTTGGAAAGACGATCTCCTCGGACAAGTATTTGGGGGAGAGCGCGGGGGTCCGTCTTATTGATGGACGTGCATATCTCAGGGTCGATCATTTTCTCAATTCGTTTTGTTATCTTCCCTTTGTGACGCCGGAAACGCTGCAAAGGGTTTTAGGACTTCAAGTAACTGACCACGCCGGTTCGTACAGGCGCCCCAAGGGATTCCGGGTGCGATTGGCTCAAGGCCTATTCTTGCTCACTCTGACAGGGCTTATACCTTACCTCGCGACCAGGGCTAAAAGGCTGCCCCCCTTGAACAGAACCACTGCCGGACGACTCGATGAGCTTCTACAATGGAATGCCCGTTGCTTCAAGGTGCACATGTTGTGTACCGCTTACGCCATCGCGACATTCGCGCTGATAGATGTGTGTCTGACGAGATGGTTATCGGGTGAGCGCGCTCGCAACACTTTGCCCCTTATACTCATTGGACGGGAAGACTTGCAGACTGCCGCGCAGGGAAGATCGCTTGCTGAATTGGCCCTGTACGTACAGAATCACCCTGCAATGCGAGAGCCTTTCGAAAAAGCCACAGATTGGACCGAGGTTAGACAGCGCCTTGCAACTGTCGAAGGTGGTTCTTACTTTCTATCAATGATGGAGGATTTTTTGGAGGCCAACGGCGCCCGAACGGCGGAAGAGTTCGAGCTCGCGTCGCCGCGGTGGCGGGAGAATCCGGCATTCTTGCTATCGGTAATTGGCAAATTCATTGAAGCGCAGCCCTGGGACGCAAGCCGTGCAGGGTACGAAAGCAGGCAACGCGAGCAACGAGAAGAGGTAATGAGAACTGTGCGCCACCTTTCCGCATTTAAGGGCTTTATCTTCAGACGCCTGCTTTGCTCGTACAAAGATTTTTCAACCCTCAGAGAGAACATGAAATATAGACTCATGGAAGGCTATGCGGAAATCAGGGAGATATTTATCCAGGCAGGTAAAACACTCACACGCAAAGGTCTCCTCGCCGCAAAAGAAGATGTCTTCTTTTTGACACCTGGAGAAATCGATGCCTGTCTCAGAGACAAGAGTGACCTTGATGGTGTAGGTAAAATTATAGCAGATCGAAAACGGCACTACGACCGGTTAAGAATGGTGCAAGCGGAGGATTTTGTTCTGGATAGCGGAAAGAACCCCGAAGAGCATAGTGGCTCATCTATGGATGCCAGGACGTTGAGCGGAGTTGGGTGCAGCCCAGGACTCGCCGAGGGTCGGGCTAAAGTCCTTCACGACATTTCCGAATCAAACATGCTCAAGGTGGGCGAAGTTCTGGTAACCCCGCACACCGATCCAGGATGGACGCCTCTGTTTCTTACGTGTAAAGCCATCGTCACTGAAATAGGGGGGTTTCTCTCCCACGGGGCAACTGTTGCAAGAGAGTACGGCATTCCCGCGGTTGTCAATGTGAGCGGGGCCACACGAAAGATCCACACGGGCGATCTGGTCCGCGTAGATGGCGCCAAAGGTACGATAACGATCATAGAGTCCGCCGTCCACGCGGGAAGCGGGGGCATCTGACATGAAGGTGACCCTAATTTCTCTGGATCACGAACTTTATTGTATTGGAATCAGGATACTATCAGCATGTTTGCGCAAAGCCGGCCATGAAACACAAATCGTATTTATGGTGCCCCGAGCTGATGCGCGAAAGAACAAGTTTGCCAGTAGGTACAGCGGTGATCTTCTGTCGGGCCTTTGCGAATTAGTAAAAGACTCCGACCTGATCGGATGTTCTCTCATGTCCAATCAATTCCCTCAGGCTATTCAGGTCACCGAATATTTGCGATCGCACGGAATGAGAATCCCCATCGTCTGGGGGGGAGTTCAACCGACCGTTGAACCCGATGAGTGTATCAAGCATGCCGACGCGATTTGCCTGGGCGAGGGGGAAGAGGCGCTCGTCGATCTTCTCAATCGGATGAAGTCGGGTTTACCTTACTACGACACGCTCAACATGTGGTTTAACACGCCTGAAGGCGTTGTCCGCAACCGGTTGAGACCGTTGATTACGGACCTTGACAGAGTTCCGCCTCCGGATTTTAGTTGCAGCGGACATTTTCTGGCGGTGAATAATCGTCTGGTCGAATTGACCGCTCAGCGCTTCCGCGAATTTCAGGGTGAGCGGTTCCGTGGCGACGGTGGATCGGTTCCATATATGCTCATGACCAGCAGAGGATGTCCCTCCTCGTGTACTTACTGCGCAAACGCCGTATACAAGGCTCTCTACCCGGGAGAACGACTTCTGCGGTGGAGGGGCGAGTCAAAGATCGTTGAGGAGTTGAAAGCATTTCAACGCACGGTGGCTCCCATCTCGTATGTATATGTGGTAGACGACAATTTTACTGCAAGACCTAAACAGAAACTGCAAGCCTTCTGTGAACTTTACGCGAAAGAGATCGGAATCCCTTTTTATGCCCAGGTAAGTCCGCTCACTATCAATGAAGCGAAGATGGAAATCCTGTTCAAATCCGGCTGTTCGCATATTACTATGGGAGTGGAGACCGCAAATTCCCGTATGGCCGCAATGTACAATAGGACCAAGGAGCATGCGAGGCTTCGGTCGGCGCTCGATTTAGTGGAGAAATATCGTCACGCTATGGATCTTCCCCCCACCTATCAATTCATCATTGACAATCCATATGAGACCTTGGATGAAATCCTGGAGACCTTACGTTTGGCCGTAAGTTTTCCGCAACCGTGGCACCATCCGATATACTCGCTCATGCTCTTTCCCGGCACTCCCCTGTATCAAAGAGCCCTCGAACATGGGATCATAAAGGACAAACACGCCCAAATCTATACCCGGGATTGGAGGTCTCAGAGCCTTCCATTCTTTCAATTCTGGATCGAGCTATATCATCGCAATGTTCCGGCCTTTATTCTCAAATTACTATTGACACCCCGGGTGGCCAAATTCTTGTGCGGCCATGCAGCCACCGCCATCTGGAGAACAAAACCGTTTCGGAGATTTTCGCAAAATAGCCTTTTGGCCGGTGCGGTCGCTCCGAACTTAGCGGACTTTCTGCAGACAGTCTTCTTTTCGTGATGCTGCCGAGAATATACAAGAACACTGTGTCGTTAATGATGGCAAGCCTTGCTGACAAGGTGGCCTATGCGATCCTGTTCGTGGTTATAGCCCGCAACCTGAGTCAGAAGGATTTCGGTACGTACAACCTCATTCTGACTATGCTCTTTATCGGCGGCATGATCGTCAACTTCGGCATGGAAAGCGTCGTGATCAGAGAGGTCGCCAAAGACAAACGCCAGGCAGAGGAATTCTATCCCAATGCCCTGCTTCTGGCATTTATGTTTGCGCTCTGCAGCTGGGCCATCCTGATCGGCTTATCCCACCTTCTGCATTACGGACCCGAGATCGTGTTGCTCATGGGGTTTGGGGGTATCATCCTCGTCTCTATAGGGATCGGCCAGATAGCCTCGGCCGTGATCAGAGCCCACGAGGATATGGGCGCCTATGCCGGCGTGGTGGTCTGTTGCTCCTCGCTCGGACTAATTCTGAACCTTATGGTTCTCCGGATATGGGGAACCGTCACATCTCTTGTAATTGTTCTTTTTCTCACGGAATCGGTGAAGGCCGCCATATTCACATTTGTGGTGAGGAAATATGTCCCGGCATTACGCTGGAAAATTAACGTTTCTGTGGTCGGCCACATTCTTAAACTGTCTGTGCCTTTTGCCCTTCTTATGGCGTACGGCGCCCTTTTTCATCGAATCGACCTTCTCATGATGGGTTGGCTGAGACCGCTCAACGATGTTGCAGTATACGGAGTTGCGGCCAAGTTTACTGACGTACTCTCTCTGCTGTCCGGCAGCCTGATCGGAGCGCTTTACCCTGCCCTGTCTGCTAGAACGGGCGCTTCGCGCCACGAACTATGGGATCTGTTTTCCGATTCACTCGGAGTCTTCGCAGTTTGTGGCTTTGGGGTGGCCGGAATCACCATTGTTCTGGCCGAGCCACTCTTGCACTTTCTGTTCGGCGGCACGTATGCAACGGGCGTCGTTGCCTTGCGCTGGATAGGGTGGGCCTTCTTGTTCAACATGATAAGCGGTCCCATGGGCACCCTCTTGCTGGCAATAGGCGATCAGATGAGACGATTGCTTCTACTTGCGCTTTCATTATTAGTCGTCAATATTGCCCTCAACAGATTACTCATCCCCCTATACGGATTCAACGGCGCAGCCGCCACCACATTCATGTGCGCTTTAGCCGGGTTTTTGGGCCGTATGCTACTCTCCCGTGTATATTTCGGAAAGTTACCGGCGCTTGGAGTTCTCATATGGCGCCCTTTTCTGGCCAGCATTGTGATGGGGGTCCTCCTCTTTTTCCTCATGCGTGTACATATACTTATCGTTATACCCGCGGGTTTATCGTTCTATATCTTCTCGCTGGCTTTTCTCGGAGAGTTCCGTCAGGCCAGATATATACTGATACGATCGAGGAT
>DATKMQ010000073.1 GCA_035541755.1 Syntrophorhabdaceae bacterium | reverse complement strand
ACCGATGAGACGCGCTACCTCCTCACCGGTGTCTGTTTCGATCTTGCTTCAGGCTTTATCGTGGCTACCGACGGCTTCAGGCTCCATAAGGCTGCGGTTGATACATGCAAATGTCCTTCTTTCATTCTGCTAAAACGGGCGGCTGGGCTTCTTGCCAAATACGGCGCTGATGGCATCACCTTTGCCCAGAACAAGGCATCGGCAACACTTGTGGGTGGTACCTTCATTACCCGCTTGATCGAAGGCCAGTATCCGGACTTCCACAGTGTATGGCCGGATATCTCCACCTATGAGAAGGTACACTTCAAGGCCAAAGACTTCCTTGAGCTGATCCCCGGGGTATTGCCTGTCTCCAACAGTTTCGAGATCGAAATGACGATCAATGGCCGGATCGACATCAAAGCGGAGAGCGACAGCGGGACCTATAACTGGCACGTAGAAGCAGATAGTACCCTTGACGGAGTACCAAAGGTTATGAGCATTAACTCGAAGTTCCTGGTTGATGCAATCAAGTCATACGGGGACTCCGAAAAGATAGATATGTCCTTTCCTCGGGATTACGGAGCGATCATTGTGAACGAGCAGGCGCTCATCATGCCTATAAGACACTAAACCATGGATAAGGGGCGGTTCCTTCCGCCCCTTATCATAAGACCGCTATAAGGAGAGAGACCATTATGATCTATTCAATCGGTTACCAGAAAATGACACTCGATACGCTCGAAGAAACACTGAAGGCTTATAGTATCACCCTCCTCATTGATATACGTTCGGTGCCTTATTCGAGAAAACCCGAATTCAACCGAAAGAAGCTGGAGAAACGCTTCGGCCTCGAAGTCTACGTATGGAGAGGCGATGTATTAGGAGGCAAGTACGGCCCTGCGCAAGAAAGTGGCATTGACTTCCTCTGCCGGCTCAACAATCAAAGTAAACAGGTCCTCATGTGTCTTGAGAACGATCCTCGGCGCTGCCACCGCTACCAGGATATCGGCATCAGGCTTCTTGATCACGGTATAGAGGTCGTCCATCTGCATGACGGGATCGAAGAGACAACCTCACAGATCTTGAAAGGAGCATTACTATGACCGGCACAGCTAAACTACCCATAACCGACATATTCCCGAACCCCAATCAGCCACGTAAGGACTTCGATCAAGTCAAACTCGAAGAGCTTGCCGCCTCCATCAGAGAGTACGGTGTGAGGCAGCCTATTCTCGTCACACCCAGGGAAGGACGCTATATGATCGTTGCAGGAGAGAGACGCTTCCGCGCCTCTCTCATCAAAGGACTCACCCACATGCCGGCAGTGATCGACGAAATGAACGACGATCTGGTCGAGGAACTTGCCCTCCTCGAGAACATCCAGCGAGAGGACTTAAACGTCATCGAGATCGCCCTGGCCTATAAAGGCCTCATGGATCGCGGATGGACGGCGGAGCAACTGGCTACCAAGATGGGCTTCCGGCAGGTCTGGCGCATCGACGAGAAGATACGCTTACTCAACCTCACCGAGGAGAATAGAAAGCTCGTGATAAAGGGCAAGCTGACTAACGCCCAAGCACAGGAACTCGCACGCCTGAAACCCGAACATCAGGCCATAGCTCTCGCCAAGATCCTGTCGGGTGCCTGCCCCACGTACAATAAGCTCCGTGCCCTCGTAGACAGCCTTCTTCTCAAAGAGAGCCAATTCAATCTGTTCGAGCTTGAGGAAATGAGCGACGAAGAACGTGCGGTCATCGACCGGACAGACGCGCTTCTGACGGCCATAGAAAGGCTCATCGGACAAACGTCATCACCGGAGAGTGTGAAGAAGGCTGCCTATCACGAGGCCATCACGGCCTCTCGCATCGACTTCATCATCAACCACCTGATGAAGCTACGCAAGGCCGCTTTCCTGGGAGAGGCGATAAGACAAGCTGCCTCATCTGATCGCCCCTGAAATCAGGGGCCTGCCACTGCATTATGGGTCAGGTCCCGTCCCAATCCCTCCTAATTGTCACTGTCGGACTTCTTGCATACACATGCCGGCATCAGAAAACGCCTTACCAGAAATTCTTTACTTCACCTGCTCCTCTATTGTATCTTCATTGCCTTATGACGAAATGCAGAAGCTGCGGTAAAGACCCCAATGATCCGAAAACGAAGACCTGTACGAGGAACTATATAGAATACCAGGACAACATTACCCTTGCGAGAATTCCCTATTCCGAAAGCGATACAGAACGGTGTCCTGTCTGTCATATCACGCTCCGGGCCCTTCATCATGATGACTGCTATATGGAGAGATGCCCCAGGTGTGGAGAGAGGCTCATCTCCTGCGGGTGTCCAAAAAGGTAGGCTCTTGTGCAGTCTACAGATCTCTGGAACCAAAACAGGTTCTCTCCGCGCTGAGGAGAGAATGAGGGGCAGGGTAATAAAACCATGAGATCAAAGAAAGCAGCCGGGATTGACAATTTCCACCACAAAAGAGATAATAACAATATGAATGTAGTGGAAAAGGATGTAGTAGTCAGTGGGATGCTCCAGGACGAATTATCACGCTGCAAGGAGGCGCATGCTTCTATTCGCAAAGCACTGTCAGGGCTCCCCAAAGGGTCCTTAAGCGTAAGAAAACGACTTCACAAGGATCGGGAGTATAGGTACCACTATCTCAAATTCAGGGAAGGGGATAAGGTCGTCAATCAGTATGTGGCCCAAAGCAAATTACGTGAACTCCGAAACAAGCTCGATCAAAGGAAGAAGTATGAAAAGGAAGCCAAGGTGTATGAAAAGCGGATATCGTATCTGCAAAAACTCCTGAAGGCAAAAGGACGCCGCAGTGGAGTTTAAGAGCACAAACAGCTCGATCTTCCCTGAGCCAGTCTCAAGGCTTCTGAAGTCGCTGTCGTCTGTTGCGTTCTTCGAGGAGTCGGTACTTATCGGCAGCTGGGTGATGCCTCTCTATCGAGAATTCTTCTCCGTCTCGTACACACTTCGCACCCTGGACATTGACTTTGCGGTTCAACTCCTGCCGGGGAAGAGATCTTCCAAAACCGATCTGCATGAGCTCATTATATCACAGGGATTTGCGCCGTTTCTCACGCAGAGCGGTGTGGAAAAGTTTTCAAAGGAGGGTTTTTCCATTGAGTTCATAGCTCATAGACGGGGCGGCCGCGATGAAGATCCCGTATTCATCACCAATTGGAATATCAGCGCAATTCCACTTCCCTTCGTTGACATCCTCATCGATTCTTCCTTCGTTGCCAGATTCCCTGAATATATCGTAAGAGCGCCTTTGCCGGAGGCTTTCTTTTTCCATAAGCTTATCACCGCCGAACGGCGAAGGGAACAAACGAAGAGGGCGAAGGATTTGGAGCAATGCGCCGCAATAGCGCCCCACCTCGATCAGGACAAACTGAGGATTGTTTGTAAATCGGTGAAGCTGGGTCCTGGGACGCGTTCAGCTATCCGATCATCGTGCAAGGCAATCGATTTTCCGCCACAATTCTTTGGACTGAAGGAGTAATGTTTTGGAAACGTGCCTCCCTGAAACGGCATAGGCTTTCTTCAACAAGGAGCGTCAAACAGAGTGGGCTCTGAGGCCTGCAAAACAGATCCCAACAAAGGCACTGTTTGAGGGTGGAGAACCTCAAGAGAACGGGACGAGAAAAGCAGGGTAGGGGTTACTCTTGTGCACTATATCATGGCCTATCGAAAGGGTAGGGCGACCTGCTTGAGTTCTTCCCGAAAGTCAGGCCTTCGCAAGTCATATAGTTTATAGTATGTTTCAAATGGAAATCTGGGATTCTGTTATAGAGAGATATTTAGATCTGTGACCGAGATCATTTTGCTAGGATGACAAGGATGATATGATGATCATGACCCGACTTCTTTCCTCCAGGGCCTCCCAATCCACCGGTTAATGACATTCTTACCTTTAGAAACCGGTGGTCTGTTTCGAAAGCCCAGCGCATCTCGTCTTTGTGCCAGGATAAGGCACGTAGTCTTATCAAGAACACAAAATAGGAGAGAAGTTCTCTATAACCACGGTCAAACAGCATAAGTGTGACTCATGTCATTGGTCACGAAGAAATAGACCTGTACGATGTAGACTGCATGAGACAATACAGACACCGGGTAAGAACGTTGGGATGTTATGTGACAAAACGTGTATTCAGCGGATTGTGTCTAAAAATGTCGAGGAGTTGCTCCTGTTCTCGTCATTATTGTCGATCTTTAATATCCGTATCTGTTTTACAATTTATCGCAATCATTGCCGTTTCCATTCTCGCAGACCAATGGCATGTCTTTTGCCTTTATACTTAGTAAATTACGGATGGTTCACCACGGGACATACCCATCCGATAAACGCCAAACAAGGAGGATTTATCAGTGAAGAATCTCATGAAGATCGCAGGACTTGTGGTTATGGGCGGTTTCATCATGAGCGCCAGCATATCTCCCGCTCATGCTGAAACAACGTGGCAGAAGAACCATCCTCGCAGAACAGAGGTCAATAAACGGCTCTCCAACCAGAACAGCCGCATTAACCAGGGTGTGAAGAACGGGACTTTAACGCAGCAACAGGCCGCACAGTTGCACACGGAGGATCGACAGGTTCGACAAGAAGAACGGGATATGGCTTCTCAAAACGGAGGGCATATCACGAAGCAGGAGCAGCGGACGCTCAATCAGCAAGAGAATCAGGTCAGCAAACAGATCTATAATGAAAAGCATGATCAGTGAGGGGTGCGATTATGAAAAAGAGTTTTGTCTCAATAATGTTGTGCGCAACAATCGTCGCTTTGTTATTCTCTCTTGTCACGGTGGCACCTGCAATGGCACAGGCCACGATGCAGGGCGAAAGAGGGGCTCATCCACGGATTGTCAAAGCCATTCATGCCCTTGAGGATGCGATAGCTTATATGAAAGCGGCACCACACGATTTTGGCGGTCACAGGGAAGACGCCATTAGAGACTCCGAGCAAGCCGTAAGGCAGCTCAGAGAAGCCCTCAAATACCGGGAAGTGAAAGACGAAAATAGGTTGAGACACCAACATTAGAAACACTACCGCTTCGATGGGCGGAGTGACATCCGCCCTCTGAAGTGGCAGGATATTACAGATTATTAAATGAGAGGCAAGAACCTCCCACTTGATAATTCAAGAGTCGAAGTACTTGACGTATAGGTCTTTCGGTACTAGGGTTAATAACCTTATCTACTTTTCTCCCCTTGTCACCCACCGGACGCGCAACCGTCCGGTGGTTCTTCTTATCCTCAAAGTACCCCCATTGACGTAATGCAAAAGGCTGCTATGACGGCAGAGATAGCTCACCGGAGCAGTTCTTCCGGTCGCCCTCTATACTAACGCACTCCTCTGACCCCGTCCTGGATCTTTCTGGGACACACCATTAATACACCTTGACGGGGTATGATATTTCCCGCAAAAAATTCGGTAATTGCATTTGAATATCATCGACATAATCATGGGTCATAGTATATAATGGAGGAGAGAGATGCCTTGGAGAAAGAATAAGAAAGGTCGAAGCAACACAGCGGCTGTTTCTCAGCCAAACTCTCAGCCGTCGGTTCCTGCACCTGATTCCTCGCCCCTTTCCCCCACCACAGTCGGTGTCAATGATGAAAAGAAGACACCTCCCACTTTGAACGGTGCATTGAAGAGCACGATCGAGAAGGCAGCAGACAGATTACAAAGTAAACTGGCTACCGAGGGAGAGATAGAACCAACGGCCTTCTTCATGCATCCAGACGGTACGATAAAGACAGTATCTCTCCCACTCAGGGATGGTTATTGGAAGGAAGCCCTTGTAGGAAGGATAAAGGAGAAGGCCTTGGCAGAGAATATTTCCACTGTCGTCATACTGAGTGAGGTGGACGGTGGGCGTAGGGTGGTTCTCTCTGGAGCGAGCCCTGACGCAAAGGCTTCAGCTCGCCTGGACTACAGTTTCGATAACGAAACGAAGATCGTAACTTCATGGAAGATAAGCTGGCTCAACCAGCCTGTTCAGAATGTCTTCCTTGATGGCATTTTTGACAAGGCCGGTTAGCCGATTCATTACAGTAAACCTGTTGCTTCCTTCCTGTAGTCCTCAAGAATGGATTTTCGAATAGAGTGCAAAATTACACCTGGTAATCGATAATTACCTGCGAAAACTGACTCTGACCGTACCCCATCTTCAGTACAACCCCAGTTTAGAGGTTTTGCATTCATCCTGTCAATGCTATGCGTTCGAAACCTACCTTCGTTACCACAACTTATCGCTCACCATCCTCAAACCCATCCCGACAAAGGTGTTGATCTGTTCTTTTCCGAATAGTCCTGAACCGGTTGTTAAGTCGATCTGTATGTTGTCGCTCACAATGTATCGGAACCCCGTCTGATAAGCCCCGCCCGTGCTTCCCGCATAGGGATCATTATAATAGACCTCGAGAACACCGTTAAGTCCCCCGGCGATACGAAACTGCGTACCTAAACCCCAGGTCGCCACTGTCGCAGGGTTGGTTGTAGAAACGCCAATATTGGCATGAATGAGCGCGCGGTCCTTGTCGAACAATGACTCTGTGGCTGCCAAGTACAAAAATTCGCTCCACCTGTCCGGTCTGAAATCACCTCTGCCCCAGGGCGGCGATGCGCCTAACGCAAAAGCCATGCCGGGGTGCTTGTTCGGCTTAGCATCCCAGAGCAAGTATTTGAACTGTGTAAGCGGCCCTGTGATCGAATAACTCCGGTTTGACTCCATATCAAGGGGAAAACCGTTGACAAAACCCATCGTCATTTCTGCTTTCCCTCCTGGGTTCAGAGCCAGGAGGCTCAAGTTCGTAAAAACATCCTTATCGTAGCGCACGGACGTCTCTATTTGCATCGTATGTTCGTCAAGGACCCGCGCATCGTCTGTGACGAAGGGACGGACCGCAAGGGCTGGCCTGGCAATAATACCGATCAAAAGCACAGCAGCCAGTAAAAAAACCTTTATGAATGAATGTAATTCTCGCATCCTTCACCCTCCAAATGTAAATACGCACGGTCCACCGTCAATGACCATGTCCATAGCGTTTCGCTGTTACTATAAACCTGGCCTAGTATGAATTTGACAAGCCCGGCCCCATGGGCCATTTTTATGATGTCGTACCGGTTAATCGCCCCTGTTCCCCTTTCTCGTGGTTTTCGACGATTGTGTCTATGATAGTGAGGAGGCAATGGGCCAACTCCATTCTGGGACAGGATTCTTTTTCGCGGAGCTTTTCCACGGCGCTGTATTTTCCCCCGGCTCTCACACTTCCTCGTAAGCCCAGTGTTTGCTGGTCACCTGCTCGAAAATGCCCCGGTCTTCGCCCCTTTATCGTCATAGGCGGGCGGCCGCCCCAGCCGTGAGTAGCGACAAAAACAGTGCCAACATAGTCAATATCACCTTTCCAGAAATCTTATCCTCCATCGCTATTGAGCTTTTTCCGGCCGTACATAAAGCCCTTCCGCCATCTCTTTGTCCACTGCGAACTGACTTTGACCGATCTGAAAGACATAAGAAGGAAATTTCTGCACCATAGTGATTGGAAGCCCAGGTAGAGCACCCATGGCCATTAGTTTATTAAGCCTTGCCGGATCATTTGTTGCCAGGTACGCGATCACCCCGTGTTCCTTGACTTCCAAATCTTTAAGCAGGCACACGACCCGGGCTGCCTCTTTAGTCGATTTATCACAGCATTTTCCAGGCGGAATAGCTTTACCGTGAGGACAAACCTTCGGATGACCAAGAAGGGTACAAACATTCTCTTCCACTTCCTCGAAAAGCAGATGCTCGAATTTGCAGCCTATCTCATGAATAAGAGCTTTCCTTATATCCAGCACATCCGTAAGGAGCCTTTCCGCAAGCCGATGGCGCCGAAGAACCCTCGCACCTTCCTTCTTGCCTTTTTCCTTGAGAATGACCCTTCCTGTGGAAATCTGGACATATCCACTCTTGAGCAGCTCTGCCAGGGCCTCCTCTCTTTCGGTGAGCCCAACAGGAAGGCCGTCCTTCTTTTCTTCAACGATATTGATCCACAATGTCTCCAAAATCTCTTGCGCTCTTTCGGATAGTTTCATCTTTTTCTCCTCCATCTCTTTATCCACGTTATTAAGTGTTTCATCCATATCGGTTCGGGCGGCATTTCATATCCGCAACGGGGACAACGAACCATCTGACACGCTTTTGTCAAGTAACACCGCCCACACCCCTTTTGGGTTTCTTCCTCCTCGAACTCTGTGCCGCAAAAAGAACATCTCATAGCTGTACCCCCAGCGTATCCAGGACAATGTGAAGGATATAGCCTACCCCAAAAGAGAATCCAAGGATGAAGACAGAAAGCCCAACGCCCATCTTTATCCCTCGCTCCTTCACATTTATAAGAAACTGGGCGACACACGGGAGAAAGAGCGTGAGGGTCACGGAGGCGACCAGAAGTTGATTGACCGTAAGAAGCCCCGCTTTTTTCATATCATAGAAACCCGCTGCCCCATAATCACGTCTGAAAAATCCGAAAAGGAAACTGACAGCACTTTTCTCGGGAAGGCCCAGAAGGCGGATCGGATACTCGAGGCCGCGCACTAGCAAATCGAAGAGCCCGGTGATCTGCCCGACCCAGATAAAGACGCTGGCAAGGACAAACATAGGAAAGATCTCTTTGAAGTACCAATGCACCCTCGTGTAGGTCTTTGTGATGATGTTGGAGATCTTAGGCAGCCGCAGGGGTGGAATCTCCATATAGAAGGATGGCTTCTCCCCGG